>JBBRSV010000164.1:0-7684 GCA_038245055.1 Chitinophagales bacterium
CCAGGAATTGTTATAAACGCATTTGATTTTGCTTCATCAGAAAGTGCGCTTCCAAACTGAACTTTCATTTGCTCCGCCTGTGTTTTTAAAACTCCAAGGCCGGTCTTAATATCATTGGTAATGTTTTCTCCTCCAAAAGGAATTACGGCTGTATGTTTTAAAATACCTTCATAAAAAACCGCAAGATCTGTTGTACCGCCGCCGATATCTACAATAGCTACACCTGCTTCCAAATCGTGATCGCACATAACTGCTGCAGCCGAAGCAAGTGGTTGCAACACTAAATCTTTTGTAATAAGGCCGGCCTTTTCAACACTACGGTTAATATTTCTTATTGCATTTTTATCACCTGTTATAATGTGAAAGTTTGCCCCCACTTTTACACCGCTGTACCCAATTGGATCCGGAATGTTTTGAAAATTATCCACGGTAAATTCCTGTGGAATTACATCGATTATCTGGTCGCCGGCAGGTATGTATGTTTTGTATTGATCATTTACCAACTGATCAATTTCTGATTGTTTAATTTCTTCTTCTGTGTTTTGCCGCACAATATCTCCCCTGGTCTGCAGACTCTTGATATGGTGCCCCGCGATACCGACATACACTTCCGATATCGGAAGATTTGGATTACTCGCATAACAATTTTCCAAAGCCGTTTGAATGGCTTTTATGGTTTGGTCAATGTTCAAAACCATGCCATGTTGCACGCCGTTACTATTGGCACGCCCAAATCCGAGAATTTCCAGTTTACCGAATTCATTTTTTCGGCCCGCAATGGCTGCAATTTTTGTAGTACCGATGTCGAGACCTACGATGATGGGTTGTTCGCTGTTCATATTGTTGTTGTTTTATTTGCCTTTAGCTTTACTTCTAACACAGAAGTAGCTCTGTAAGGCTTTGTGGTGCTATATTGTTTTAAGGTTATTATCTTCTATTTATTTTTCATTCACTTTTAATAATCTGCTTTTGGAGGCATCAAAGCCTTTGGCTTTTCCCTGGTTTTAATATCCTCTTTTGGAACAGGTGGTTTAATAATTTTAGTTTTTGAAGGGACAGGATTTGGTTTTTCAGACGATGTTGGATGGATTTGTCGATCAATATTCTTCAATGGCGCATGGTTTTCAATTACAGGTTTTTCAGGAGGATGGATAGGGATTACAGGAACACGATTATTATTATTTTTCTCTGCCTTTAAGTCTTCATTCGGGGCATTATCAATTTCCCTGGAAACATTAATATTGTTATCATCATCAGTTTGTTCAAGCTGAACATGCGTGGAATCATTTGTTTGCCTTTGGGCTTCATTGATCATTGTTTTCATGATTTGAATAGACCTTATTGAATCCATCTTTATTTCGTCGGCGCCTCTTCTAACTCCAACCACCTGCCCCTTGAACTGAACATCGATTGATGAATAACGGCTCCAGCCAATTTTAGAAAGCACCTGCCTGTAAAAACAAAGCAGGTTATTAAATTTTTCATTATAATTTTCTGCGTCACCAAAGTGAATAACCTGGTTGCCTAATTTTGGGATTATGTCAAAATTGTGATCAGGTGAAATATCCACCTGGTCAATTTGTGCCATCCAAAAAGGATTACCGCCGATATATTGGCCAAGCGTTCTTATATTTTTTAAAAGAACACTGTCTGGTTTTGATAAAACCATTACATCTGTTGGAAAATTTGTAAAAACCGGAAGCCTTGCTGAAAACTTATCACTTAACGGAAGCCGCGTAAGAGAACTATCAAGATAAAATGACAAGCCTGATGTTGTAAAAATTCTGGCTATAGGTTCTCTTTCTGTAACTTTTACTACCAACACATTATTATTATCAAAAAATAATTCTGCTTTTTTAATCCAATTGCTTTTTTGCAATTGGCTTTCCATTAATGCCATATCGATAACATGTAATGGTTTGCTTACAAGGCGGCCCTTATTTGTCTTTTCTAATATTGCCATCACATCTTTCTTATCAATAAAGAAATTGTTTTGAACTCCAGTGATCGCTATTTCAATTCTCAAACATTTTTCATTATTTCTTTTTTCTATAGCTGCAACCAACAATACAACAGTTCCCGAGCCCAGTAGAATCCATACCATGGCAACGAGAATTTTTTTAATGGTGTATTTGTTGTTTATTGTCATTTATATTATTGGGGTTAATTCATTAAAATTTCTTTTATCGGCTGAACAATCTGGTCAATATCTCCGGCTCCTGCAGTTATAAATACTCTTCTCGCTTCTTTTTCATCTGCATTCTTCAAATGGCGTCCCTGCAAGTATTTTAATAATTCCTCTTTAGTCACAATCCGGCTATTTTTATTTTTCATCTGATCAAGAATTAAATTGCTCGTTACGCCTTCCATTGGTAATTCTCTTGCCGGATAAATAGGTAACAAAAAAATTTCATCAGCCTGGTCCAGGCTTTCAGCAAAATCCTTAGCAAAATCTTTTGTTCTTGAAAATAAATGAGGTTGAAAAACAATAGTGCATCTGCGATCGCTGAATAATGTTTTAGCGCCAGTGATTAATGCATTTAATTCCTGGGGATGATGGGCATAATCATCAATAAAAATTATTCTATTTTTCGAATCTTCATTTTCTAAAGGCTCAATTATATATTCAAATCTTCTCTTTACTCCTTTGAAGTCTGCTACAGCGTTCTTTATTTTATCATCATCAATTTTAAGATGGTGCGCGATTACTATTGCAGCAATTGCATTTTCAACATTATGCATTCCCCCCATATTAAGTTGCACATCATTCAAGGACCATGTTTTTGTAATGACATCAAATTGGTAACCACCTTTGCGCATCGTTATGTTTACTGCATAAGCATCGGCACTATCATTTTGCAGGCTATAACGTATATGATTAGCCGCAGAAAAATCCTTCCGCACGATGTTATAGTTCGTTAGCAACAATCCCTTTGGCCTCAGCTTTTTTGAAAATTCAATAAAGCTGTCTTCCATTTTTTCCTTTGTACCGTATATATCAAGGTGATCTGCATCCATCGAAGAAATTAACGCAACATCGGGTGACAATTGTAAAAAACTACGATCGTATTCATCTGCCTCTGCAACAGAAACACTATTATCGCTCTTCCAAAAATTGGTATTATAATTTACTGAAATACCACCAAGGAAAGCATTGCAGCCAAAACCGGAATGTCTCAAAACATGCGCTACCATTGTACTTATCGTAGTCTTTCCATGTGTACCGGCAATGCAAATATTAAAAGATGATTTGGTTATTTCTCCAAGAAGGGCGCTTCTTTTTATCACCTCATAATTATTATGCAGATAATAATTAAGCTCTTTATGATTCGCCGGAACCGCTGGTGTATAAACAATTAATTCTGCTCCTTTGTCTAACAGGTCAACACTATCTACATAATGAATGTCTATTCCATCACTTTCCATTTGCCTCGTTAACGGCGTAACCGTTTTATCAAAACCACTAACGGAAGCATTTTGCCCAAGATAATATTTTGCCAGAGCACTCATTCCAATGCCGCCAATTCCTATAAAATAAACACGCGATATGGTTGTATAATCTTTCATTCAAGAAATCCTGTAAAAGATAAAAAAATTTGTATTTTAATTCGTTTACAAATGTTTATGCTTTTATTGTATTTAATATTTCATTGGCTATGGTTTCATCAGCCTTTGAATTGCCCAATCTTGATATATTTGTTTCCAGTTCTGCAATTTTATTATCATCTTTTATTAAATCCAAAATAGCCGGTACGAGCTTCTCTTGCACTTCAGAATCGCGAACCATAAGTGCTGCATTTTTATTAACCAAAGCCATTGCATTTTGTGCCTGGTGATCTTCAGCAGCAAAAGGATAAGGAACAAAAATTGCAGCCTTTCCTATTAGTGACAATTCTGCGATCGTCATAGCTCCCGATCTTGCCACCACCACATCTGCAGCCGCATAAGCATATTCCATCCGGCTTATAAATGCGTTCGTCCAAATCTCATTTTGTTCCACTTCCGCTTTTGCGGCCTGTTCCGCATATAACTTTCCTGTTTGCCATATAACCTGAAGATTGTTCTTTTTAAAAACACCAATATTTTTATCAATAGTTTCATTGATACTTTTTGCTCCAAGGCTTCCACCCATAACAAAAACTGTTTTTATTTGTGGCTTAAGTCCAAAAAAACTGAGCGCCTGTTCTTTGGGAATTCTTTCCAAAAAAATATTTCGTACAGGGTTGCCCGTTATGACAATCTTATTCTTTGGAAAATATTTCTCCATCCCTTCTGTTGCTACAAAAATTTTCGTTGCCCTTTTTGCAAGCATTATATTACTTCTGCCCGGCAGCGAATTGCTCTCGTGAATAAAAGTTGGCACCTTACGGTTTTGCGACATCCTTAATACCGGAAAGCTTGAATAACCTCCAACGCCTATTACGGCCGCGGGTTTAAATGCTTTCAATATCCCATTTACCTGCAAAAAACTTTGCGCCAGCTTAAATGGCAGAGAAATATTTTTTATCAAAGAGCTTCTGTTATAGCCTGCGATTGTAAGGCCAATGATCTTATACCCTGCTTCTGGAATTTTTTCCATTTCCATTTTTCCTTTGGCGCCTACAAATAATATTTCTATATCCTCTCGCTGCTTTTTTAAAGCGGCGGCAATTGCCAATGCCGGAAAAATATGACCACCAGTACCGCCTCCCGCAATTATTATATGCACCTTTCCTTTTGACTCCGAAACAACTTCTTCAATATTTTTAATTATATTTTTTTCAATCATTATATAGCTATGCCTCTTTATCGTTTATTGTTGCCGGCACTACTTCGCCTGGCACAAGCAAATTTTCATTACCCTCCATTTGTTCTACGTTCCTGGCAACGCTCAATATAATTCCAATTGCAAAACAAGTAAACCACAAACTACTTCCACCCATACTTACAAGAGGCAACGTGACGCCGGTGGTTGGAAACAAGTTTACATTTACAGCCATATTCACCATTGCCTGTATGACCAGCGTAAAACTCAACGCCACAGCCAGGAAAGCTCCAAATGCATAGGGGCATCTTTGAAAAATCCTTATACTTCTGAATAAAAAAAGCAGGTATATTAATATAATAATTGCTCCGCCAAGGAGACCGTATTCTTCAATAATTATTGCATAAATAAAATCACTGTAAGGATGCGGTAAAAAATTGCGCTGCTCACTTTTGCCAGGACCTTTGCCCAGCCAGCCACCATTGGCTATGGCAATTTTTGCTTGCTGAATTTGATAGGACGCATCCGATTTATCAGCGTACATAAAATCCTGTACGCGTTTTACCCACGTTGACATTCGCCCAAAAGTTAATACTGAAGGCAAATCCTTTGATGTGTGATCTTCTTTATTATAATAATGTGTCGCAACAAGAATTAAAATTAAAATGGGGACCAATGCTGAAGCCACCACAAGCAAAATATGACGTAGTCTTACTCTGCCAATAAACATCAACATCATCGCGGTACCGCCAATTAGCAAGGCCGTTGATAGGTTTGCCGGCGCAATCAAAGCACAAATAATTATAACGGGAACGATTAGGGGCAGAAACCCTTTTTTAAAATCCTTGATATCATTTTGCCTACGGCTTAGTTGCCTGCTGATATACATAAAAAGAGCAAGCTTTGCCAGGTCAGAGGTCTGAAAAGTCATGTTAATTACCGGCAATTTAATCCAGCGATTAGCCTCGTTGATACTGCTTCCAAATTTCAAAGTATAAAAAAGCAAAGGGATTGACATTAAAAATAAGATGGTTGCAACCCGTGAGTATATTGTATAATTAACGCGGTGTGCAAAATAAATAATCAGCACTCCCAATGCAATAAATCCTATTTGCTTAAACAAGTAACTCTCTGTGCTTTTATTCATCTTATATGACAGTGAGCCTATGCTGCTATACACTACCAAAATACTCACCATCGTAAGCATGATCACTATAGCCCATATTATTTTATCGCCCTTTGTACGATTGAGAATATTGCCGGTGACCTCCTGCGCGGAGGAGGCAAATAAACTGGTTAATATTTGTTTTGAATTATTCAATGATCGTAATTCACTTTAATTTTTTATAAATCTTTTACTGCCACTTTGAATTGTTTTCCCCTGTCTTCGTAATTTTTAAAAAGGTCGAAGCTTGCACAAGCAGGCGATAACAAAACCACATCACCTTTTTCAGCAAAATGAAAAGCGGCTTGTACAGCATCTTTCGCGTTTTCTGTATTAACCATCAATGCTACTTCGTTACCAAACGCCTCATGAATTTTTCTGTTATCGAGGCCCATACAAACAATGGCTTTTACTTTTTCTTTCACAAGGTTCTTTATAAAGGAATAATCATTTCCTTTATCAACCCCACCTAAAATAAGTATGGTTGGTTTGGTCATACTTTCCAGCGCATACCATGTACTATTTGTGTTAGTAGCTTTACTGTCGTTTATAAACTCCACGCCGCGAACGGTTGACACGTTTTCCATGCGGTGCTCGAGACTCTGAAAAGTTTGTACCGCGTCTCTTATTTTTTCTTTTCTTATATCCATCACTACCGCCGAAAGGCCCGCTGCCATTGTATTATATTGGTTATGTTTCCCTTTTACTGCAAAGTCTTCAACGCTCATATTCATTTCTTCTTTTTGCCACTTTATATGCATTTCTGCATTGGTTATGTAAGCACCCTGGGGTAATTCTTTTCTCATGCTGATTGGTAGTGGGTTAGACCTGTTTAAAAATTTATTTAAATATTTAATTGTTATTTCGTCATCTGTGTTATAAATAAAAACGTCATTTTCAGTTTGATTTTTTATTATGCTGAATTTGCTTTTTATATAATTTTCAAAATTGTATTCGTACCTGTCTAAATGATCTTCGGTTATGTTCGTTAAAATTGCTATGTCCGGCCTGAAAGTTTTTATATCATCCAATTGAAAAGAACTTATTTCAGTTACATATACTTTCTTTTTGTCGGTAGCCACTTGCCTTGCAAACGAGTAACCGATGTTTCCCACCATGGCGCAGTCTAATGCTGCTACCTGGCAAATATGAAACACCATCGCTGTTGTTGTCGTTTTTCCATTGCTCCCTGTTATCGCTATTACTTTACTATCTCCTTTATACCTGAAAGCAAATTCTATCTCACTTATTATTTCAATTTGCCTTTTTCTCAATTTCATCACCAATTCATTCTTCTCTGGTATCCCCGGGCTCTTCATTATCAGCGCTGCATTAAATATTTTTCCTTCTGAATGCATGCCTTCCTCAAAATCAATTCCTGCGGACTTTAATTCATTTTTGAAAGATGCTTTTATCAATGATGCATCACTTACAAAAACGTCATACCCTTGCTGTTGTGCCAACAAAGCTGCGCCTACGCCGCTTTCGCCGGCACCAAGTATTACCATTCTTTTTTTCATTCCGTTTTTAATTGATGAACAATTAAAAAATTTGGTTTTTCAACGGCATGAATCTAACAGGTCAGAAAAGCTGGCATCATAGAAATTGGCTGAGTTAAAATTTTTTAAAAAAATAATTTTCATAGAGACGAAATAACCATTCGAAATAGTGCTCACATCAATATTATCTTAATTTTAATGTTACCACTGCAAACACCACCGACAAAATGGTTACCACCCAAAAGCGAACTGCAATTTTGCTCTCATGGTATCCCA
>JBBRSV010000165.1:0-7655 GCA_038245055.1 Chitinophagales bacterium
AATACGATATTTAAAATAAGCATCCTCACACCTATATCAAAAACAAAAGAATCAAGATTGCATTTACCCAATGAAGAACAAAAATATTTACTGAAATTGTTTAAAATTTAATCGGGTGTCCCAATGCGGAAAACAGGAAAATATGCAGACGCGTTGTAAAATATTATTTGAAATCGAATCCCGAAATCCGGTAGAACATTGCGAGCCTTTAAAAGGAATTTTTTTAAAATTTAATTCATGGATGCATCAAATTCTGTTTTAACAGGAAGAGAATAATCTTGGATTACATTGTATAATGTGTCTCTTTCAACAGGTGTGCGCTTTGCCTGCCTGATGAGCGTTACCATCTCTTGCGTGCTCATCGAGGGAGTTTGCTCTTCGCTGCCTGCCATTGAGTAAATTTTTGTTGAATCGTCGATCGTTCCATCGATATCATTTACGCCAAAAGATAAGGAGAGCTGGGCATTCTGTCTGCCGAGCATTGGCCAATATGCTTTAAGGTGCGGGAAATTATCAAGGTAAATCCTGGCGACAGCATACATTTTCATGTCTTCAACAATCGAAGATTCAGGCACGTTGCTCATGTCGTTATTTTGGTTGCGAAATTTCAGTGGGATAAAAGTATTAAAGCCGTTCGTCCTATCCTGCAAACTTCTAAGCCTGCTCATATGGTCAATGCGGTGTGTGTAATTTTCAATGTGGCCATATAGCATAGTAGCATTGGTATGCATGCCTAATTTGTGAGCAGCTTCATGAATTTTTAACCATCCTTCTGCATCAACTTTATCCGCGCTTATTTTACTCCTGACTTCTGCATCAAATATTTCTGCGCCACCGCCGGGCAATGATTGAAGGCCGGCGTTTTTAAATTTCAGCATGCCTTCATCAATGGAAAGTTTTGCTTTGCGAAACATATAATCGAGCTCCACTGCTGTAAAACCTTTTATATGAAGATCTGGCCGGTGTTCTTTTATTTTAGCAACCAGGTCGCAGAAAAAATCCAGGTCCATTTTTGGATGAACACCTCCAACTATATGCACTTCCGTTACAGGTTTGCCATCGTAGCTTTTCACGATATCCATCATTTGTTCCATTCCTAAAACCCAGCCTTCATCCCTGTGAGCGTACAAGCGTGAATAAGAACAAAACTTACAGGAGAAAACGCAAACATTCGTTGGCTCTATATGAAAATTTCTGTTGAAATAAGTAACGTCGCCATGTTTTTTTTCTCTTACAAAATTTGCGAGCAACGCACAAAGTCCGAGGCTTGCCTTTTCAAAAAGCAATAAACATTCCTCATCATTAATTCTTTCTCCATCCATAATTTTTTTTGCAATGGATGTAAAATTTTTTCCTTCTTCAAAAGAACCTAAAAGCTCTAACAAATCGTTTTCTTTATTAATCGTTTCCATGGTGCAAAGTTACTTCAGCAATGGATGCAAAACAAAAGAGGCCGTTCTTTCGAACAGCCCCATTAAAAGAGAATATTTAATGAAATAAAATTTATTGTTTTACGATTCTTGTTTCAACAGTTCTGTCGGTGTATTTAATCTTAACTATGTAAACACCGGCTGACTGGTTACTCAAATCGACTGGCATTTCAGTATAACCGGTGCCGTTATAAGCTTTCGTCCACACCAACTGCCCGATCGAATTAAATATTGACACGCTTTGCAGCGTCGTAGGCACCTGATAATTTCGTAAGGTGAACGTATTTCTGAATGGGCTTGGATATAATAAATAGCCCTGATCTTTTAATCTCTTAGGAAGAATTTTTGGATAAATATTGATATTGTCAATGTAAAGATTGTTCTGCCTGTTACTTTTCGCCACAAAATAAAGCTGGAAATCTTTAGTGCCGATAAATGGATTCAGGTAAATATTTATGTTTCTCCATTGGCTGCTATTCGGTACAAAAGCAGAACTGCTCGGTAAATTTGGATCGCCAATTGTCTGCAACTCTCCGCCCCATTTTTTCCAGATTGAAGTAAAAGTTAAGCCGCAATCCTGCGTGAGCTGCAACTCAAGCGTGTCTAATGGCAAAGTGGTACTGCCTGGGTATTGAACGCCTTGCGAGTAAGCATAATCAAAAGAAACAAAAAATGAATCGACTAAAGGTTGGTACTTAATTACAGGCGATATAAAATCGTCCATAGTATTGCCGACCTGGTAATCAAAATTTCTGATAACCATAGATCCTGTTCCTGTTTTTGCGGCGGCAGTTGTTCGTTCCCATGTTAGCAAACCATCCGGATTTTGAATACTCCAATTGGCAGGAGGGAAGGTGGGTGTTTCGAAACCTTCAAATACCGGGGCATCCAAGAGTGGCGCTATCGAAACTCCTTTTGAAATAGTATCGTTGTTGGTTGCCTGGTCCGCAACTCCATTTGGCAATGTGCTAAATACGGTAAGAATATGATTTCCCGGGCCAGCAGTTATAGCGTTTAAAGTAACCACCTGTGAGTTACATTTAGCCAGGGAACCGGTAAAATTATAAGTTCCAATGGATCCGTTATCTACCTGGTAATTTATTGCAAGGGTTTTTAATGTATCCGTTCCATAATTTGCAATGGTAATTTCCGGCGTAAAATCAGGAGTGCACAACGTGCCAAACGGCTTATTAATTGAAAGTATAGCGGCGTTCCTCTGTTTGGTATCCACCTTTGATAAAGCAAGATTATCTACATAAATGTTGTTACCAAAATCATTAATCGCTTTTACACCAATTAATATTGATGAAACATTAATGTTGCAGGTCGAGATGCCAACGGTTTCATGACGCCAATCCGAGGGTGCCGGCGCATAAGACGATGTAATTAAGCTTCCTCCGTTAGTAGCAAGAGAAGCGCCACCTTTGTTGTAGTTTGTTTTTTGCCAGGTAACCCCGCAATCCGTTGAATAAACAATTTGCAAAGAGTCCTGCGAAGCGGTGCTATACCGTGCATAGGCAACATCAAAACTAACGTTGATTGAATCTACGCCGGTCACAATGATCTTTGGAGATTTTAGGATGTCAACAGATTTTGTTGCCGTATAATTAAATGCGTTCAACTCCATTGATGCAACACCCGTTTTACTGGCTGTAGTTGTTCTTTGCCACGAAAGCCCTCCATCAGGATTATATAGAGACCAGCCACTAGGTGGCGGAAAGGTTGGGTCTTCAAAACCTTCAAAATCGGGTAAGGACAAAGTTGGAAGAATATTAAAAGATACAGTGCTTGTATCATTGGAAGTACGTTGATCAGGTATGCCGTTTGGATCAAAAGTATACGCCTGCAAAATATGGTTGCCCGGCGAAGGACTTAGAGGTATCGGTATAGAAACATCAAGAGAATTATATAGCGTAATATTTAGCCCTGTAAATGGAGTAACGCCTAAAGGTATTCCGTCTAAAATCAAGCCTACTTTTACAGATTTCAAAGTATCTGACCCAACATTTCTTATGGTCACTTTTGGGTTAAGAGGAACTGTACAATAAGGCGAGGCGCCATTTGGCTCAATAATATTTGCTAAAGATGCGTCATTATTAAAAGTTGCAAAAGAAATTTCTGCCCACCACACTCCATATCGCGAATCGTTATCTGCTGCGGAAAGGCGTTGATCTGCATATTGCTGAATCGTCCATAGATCTCCTGTCACCGGATCCACAGATGAATGGCTGTAATCGCCCCACCGTGCACGTCCGCTTCCATAATCTTTCCAATAGGTGCTGATGCCTCCTTTAAAAATATATTCATCATCGGTTGTGTTCAAAGGAGTAACCTGTGTGCGTGTGCTATAAGATGCGTTGATTCTTGTAGTAGGGGAGGAAATCGTATAACCGATAACGACATTTTCTGCCGGATTAACTGCAATAGTTGGATAATATCTTGAAATTTGACCGGAAGGATCGTCGATTCTGCCGCGCTGTAAAACTGCTCCTGCCGTGGAAAGTTCCCACCATTGTACTGCTGTATGATTAAATCCTGTTGCCGGCAGGCCAATGTGGTGAGCACACCATATCTTCCCATTCACCATTTGAGCAGAGCTTATCCGAGAATCATTAACAGCAATTTTCCGCGTTTCTCCTAATTGTGGGGCGAGGTTTCCCAATTGTGCGTCAGACCAGGGAGTTCCACCAGACGGAAATACGGCTGCGCCAGTATTCCAGGTAAGATTTGGAAGGGTACCTGTAATAGTTGTTAAGCGTATAGCAGAACTACTTCCATTCCAATCCTGAAGTATATAAAAAGCAGGCGCGGGGGCCGTAAGATCCAGAGCTGTTACCGGGCAAGGCACATCGCCGTCAGCAGTGGCTTTTTCAATTGTTTGTGCATTACTGCCAAAAGTAATAGGCTTTCCTGCCGCCAGGCTATCCTTATTGAAAAGAAATAAAATAGTACCCGTAAAACTTGTACCTCCGGGAAATTTTCTTCCTGAAATTACCAGTAATTTATTATCAAAGCCGAGATAAGTATGATCCAGCAGCAGCGCGCCATCTGCTGAAGTCGGCGTGAAACTGTATCGGTTCCAATTTCCTGACGGATCAGACGTTTGAGAAACCGCTATAAAAAGTTTATTCGTAGTTGTAGTAGATATGCCGCTTACCCAATACCGCTTCAGGTACGGATCAAATTGCATATACGGATCCGACATGTTGGGGTTATTGAAAAAATTAGAAAACGTGACCTTGCTTAAAACCGCCCCACCGTTTTTTGCATGAACAATGATGAATTCATTGGTCGCCGTCACAACTTCGTTTAAACCAACAGCACCATGGCAATCAGGAGGTATAAAATTTATAGGATCTATATGACCGAGGAAACTTTGCAAAGGTGGAGGCGAGGTTGTTTCAATAGAAGGTGTGGACGGACTACTAGCCTGGTTTTGCTTAATCAATTTTGCGCCACGGGGAATAGGTAAATTACCATTAAGATAACGCCATCCTCCGTCGATTTCATGTTCACTTTGTCCTTGAACAGATTGGGCTGCTTCACGGTTTGATAACTCAGTAAAATTAAATTGTTCTGACTTTATTTTCTGTGAATAAACCGTGGTTGCTGCTATCGTACAAAAAAGGAATAAAAAAACACTCCGGATCGAGTGCAAGGTGGATTTTTTCAATTAACTTTTTTTAAATTTTAAATATCAGATCTTAATAACAAATTGAGCAGTTACGAACACGCTAAAATAAGATTTTCTTTTCAATCAAAAACTAAACTGATTACAATTTTATTAATTCTCTTATCTTTCAAAAAGAAAGGTGGATGCGCCGTTTAAGAAATCATTATTTTGGAATAGTATTTTTAAAATTTCAGCATATTTTTTTCCAAATTTTTAATAAAAAATAGCACTTAATTTCCAGCAGGGCCAACTAATATCAATCATTGAGGAAGGCATCACCCAATTTTTTTATGATTTTTTTTCAAACCCAAAAACAATAATAACAGCATGTTGAGTATCAGGCAACGACTTATAATAATGAACTTTTTGCAATTCTTTATTTGGGGCTCCTGGTTAATTACCATTGGTGCTTATTGGTTTCAAACGCTGCCAAAACTTTATCCTTTAGTTGATAATTCCACACATCTAAGCGTGTGGACAGGATCAGCTTTTGGCGCACTCTTTTCAACAATGGGAATTGCATCACTTTTCATGCCGGCGATCATGGGCATAGTTGCCGATAAGTGGATTAACGCGGAACGCTTATATGGTATATGCCATATTTTAGGAGCCGTTGTTCTTTTTACGTTGCCATTGGTTAAAGATCCCACCGTTATGTTTTGGGTTATGCTGCTGAACATGATGTTTTATATGCCAACTATTTCGTTATCGATAGCCGTGGCATATTCTGCTTTAAAAAGAAGTGGCAAAGACGTCGTAATGAATTATCCGCCAATAAGAGTGTGGGGTACCGTCGGGTTTATCGTTGCATTGTGGGTAGTGAGCTTACTTCATATTGAAACGAGTTCGGGACAATTTTATGTGGCTTCGGCCGCTGCCCTGGTGTTGGGCATTTATGCTTTTACGTTGCCAAAATGCCCGCCACAGCTTGATCGCATCAAAAGTACTTCCCTGGTCGGGGCGTTGGGCCTGCATTCTTTTACATTGTTCAAAAATAAAAAGATGGCGACTTTTTTCATATTTGCCATGTTGTTGGGAGCTGCCCTTCAATTGACGAATGCCTATGGCGATACTTTCCTGCACGACTTTGCAAATATTGATAAATACAAAGGTTTAACCGCAGTAAAATATCCCGCCATCATAATGTCGATCTCTCAAATTTCAGAGACGTTATTCATTCTTGCAATACCATTTTTCCTGAGAAGATTTGGAATAAAACAAGTTATGTTTATTAGCATGATTGCCTGGGTGCTACGTTTTGGTTTGTTTGCCTACGGCAACCCGGGAGATGGTTTGTGGATGATTATTCTTTCTTGTATTGTATATGGAATGGCCTTTGACTTCTTCAATATTTCAGGTTCATTATTTGTGGAAACGCAAAGTGATCCTGCCATAAGGGCCAGCGCACAAGGGTTATTTATGATGATGACGAATGGCTTCGGAGCCGTTTTAGGAAGTTCTATAAGTGGAATAGTTATCGAAAAATATTTTACTTATGCTGATAACAGTAAGGACTGGCACGGCATATGGATTACTTTCGCCTGCTATGCCCTGGTAGTTGCTGTGTTGTTTATGATTTTATTTAAGCATAAACATAACCCTGATGTTCTTCAAAATTTTCATGCTAAAGCGGGTTTAATAACTGAGAAATAATCGCTGTTTAATGGAAAATGTTTTAGTTATTAAAAATTAATTATTGGCATCTTTCTATCAATAATTGAGTCAATTCTCTATCTTGCCTTAAAATAATTTTTATGCGTGGACGAAAGATTTTCACTTACATCATTATCATACTTGTTGTTGGTTTTGGTATTTTCTTTTATTCACATTTTTATTGGGAATTTGGCAGCGGAACAAAAGCAGGTACGCTCAATACCTTCATGAGAAAGGGCTACGTTTTTAAAACGTATGAAGGCAAAATTATTCAAAGCGGTTTTAAAGCAAACGTCCAAAGCAATGAATTTAATTTTAGTGTAACCAAAGAAAGTGTTGCTCAAACTCTTTTAAACAATGCCGGTCGCGAAGTAGAAGTTCATTACATAGAATATTTTGGTGCGCTGCCCTGGCGCGGTATGGAAACATATATTGTGGACAGCGTTTACCAGGTGAGAAATAGCGATGGTTCCAATAACAGCATCACGCCTAAATAATCCCCTTTTTTTAGATTTTATATGTAAGGCAATTTTTTTTAAAAAATAATTTGCAGATGTGCTAATTATTGTTTTAAATTTGTTAACCATTTGGTTAAACTGTATGGCTAAAATTAAAATAGAGAAATCTGCCGAGGAAAAAATTCTTGAAGCTGCAAAAAAAGTTTTCATTAAGAAAGGGATGGCAGGCGCGCGTATGCAGGATATTGCTGACGAAGCCGGAATTAATAAAGCACTATTGCATTATTACTTCAGGAGCAAAGAAAAATTATTTGAAGTAATTTTTTTAGAAGCTGCACAAAAGCTCTTTCCGAAGATCAATTCTATTTTTGAATCGGAAATTCACCTGTTTGAAAAAATTGAAAAATTTTGTGATGAATATATAACCGTAATGGCTGAAAA
>JBBRSV010000166.1:0-7553 GCA_038245055.1 Chitinophagales bacterium
AAAAATTCCCATAATAGGTAGCAATCATTTCATGCCTGAAAATTTTACTTTTTTGTTTAAAAAAGAATCCGTCAAGAGGTCGGTTGGACATTATTTATGGAAAAGTTTCTCTAAAATATTTAACTTGGTAAACCTGGTGACAACGCCAACAGAAACAGCAGCGCAGCTTATAAGGCCGCGTTTGAAAGTGCCTGTTATCGCTATTTCCAGTGGGATAAGCCTTGAAATATTTAATCCCATCGGAGAAACAAAAGAAATAAAAGCGAAATATTTAATTCCTGACAAACCTGTATTACTCTATGTAGGCAGGCTTGATCCCGAAAAACATATGGAAGAAATACTTGAGGCGGTGACAGTAGCGGTAAAGAAAATTGATTTTTGTTTTGTGATTGTAGGAAAAGGAACCAGCAAAATTGGCCTTGAAAAACTTGCAGGTAAATTGGGTATAGCTGATAAAGTTATTTTTACAGGCTTTGTTCCTGATAGCGAGCTTCCCTATGTCTATAAATTAAGTAGGTGTTTTATAATCGCAAGCATTGCAGAGTTGCTTAGCCTCGGCACTTTGCAAGCTATGGCATCAGCCCAGCCTGTGATAGCGGTTAATGCTGGTGCCCTGGGGGAACTGGTAAAGGATAACGTGAACGGCTACCTGTTTAATGAAGGTGATATTCCTGCCATTGTTCGCAGTATAGAAAACCTCATTACTCATGATAACATTCATAAAAGAATGAGTGAAAAAAGCCTGGAATTTGCGCAAGGGCACGACATTAATAAAACAGTAGCATCCTTTGAAAAGCTTTATCAACAACAAACGGGTAAATTTTAAATATGCTCTTAAATTTAAAAGATAAAATCCAAAAAATATGCATCAAAAAGCCAAATCAATCCGTCCATTTATCGGGGCTAAAGATTTTGTATTGTCAAGTAAATTCTATTGTGATTTAGGTTTCCAGGAGAGCGTCATTTCTCCGGATATGTCTTTATTTAAAAAAGATCAAAGCGGGTTTTACTTACAAAATGCTTATGTGAAAGATTGGATAGATAATACAATGATTTTTTTAGAGGTTGAAGATGTTGATCTTTATTGGCAAGAACTTTTGGCCTTGGATCTCGCTTCTAAATACAAAGGCGTAAAACTAACACCCATTCGAAAATATGATTGGGGAAAAGAATGTTTTTTGCATGACCCTTCAGGCATTCTTTGGCACTTTGGGCAATTTACCAACTCCTAAAATTAGTACCGGGTTAATTTATCCTTCGGTGGAAAATTATTTTTAAATACCCTCAAATATTTAGCGGTAGTTCGCTATATTTTGCCTTATAAACTATTGCCCGTACACAGCTTATCGCACCCGGTATTAATCTAATTCTTCAATGTGCGCAGTTTGGGAAGACATTTAATTTTTTACGATTTGCTATATAATACAAATAAACCACATTATATTAGAGCTATCCTTTCTCTATGTTGCTTATTTCCTGATTAATACTTCAACACTTAATTAGTTAATTTAAAAATGATTCAAAATTTAGTCTACTTCTACCTTTCTATTATTTTAATATACCAAGAAATTTAATTTCTAAAAACGTAATTATGGAAAAAAGAACTTTTGCTAATCCTGCCATTAACGATGCTGCTACATTTTTAAAAACCTCTGAAGAAACCAATGGAGAATACACGCTTATAGAAATAGAGTTAGGCAAAAGTGATGGGCCGCCATTGCATTATCATAACGCATTTTCAGAAACTTTCCAGGTAAAGGACGGCGTTCTATATTTACAAGTTGGGAAAAAGATACACATTTTAAAAGCTGGAGAATCGGTGATCGTTCCTCGCGGCACTAATCATCGGTTTTATAATGAGTCAGAGGAAAAGGTAAAATTTCACATCACTTTAAACCCGGGGCATACCGGCATGGAAAATTTTATAAAGATCTTCTATGGACTTGCATCTGACGGACTCACTGATAAGAAAGGAAAGCCGAAAAAATTTGCTCACCTTGCTGTGGCGCTGGTGATATCAGATTCAAATGCGCCGGGGTGGATGTCCTTGCTATCGCCAGTAATTCGTAGCGTTGCAAGGCAGGCAAAAAAAGATGGAACTGAAAAATGGCTGCTTGACAGGTACTGCAAATAATCGATAGTTGAATTTCATTAATATTATAAGTGCCTTTCGTTTCAAATTTGGCTAAAATACGATGAGCAAATTATTGAAAAGGTGAGGGGCTGATACAGGTCCAGCCGCCATCTACAATTATGGTTTGACCCGTAATATGTTTTGCCTCATCTGATACAAGAAATAATGCGGTGTTCGCAATGTCCGCGACAGAAGCGGGACGTCCCATCGGTGTTATCGTTGACCAAATTTTAGAATAGGCTTCGTCTTCTGTGGTACGTTCGGTTAAAGTTGCTCCCGGTGCAATTGTGTTTACGTTTATTTTATATTCAGATAATTCGATCACTAAATTTTTTGCCAGCATTTCAAGGGCAGCTTTGCTCATTCCATAAGCTGCTAGGTCTTTATGTGCTTGGTGACCGGTTACAGAGGAAGTAAATAACATGGATCCTCCTGAAACTTGCTTCCTCATTTGCTTCGCTGCAGCTTGCGCGAGAAAAAATGTGCCGCCTAAATTAACTTCCATCACCCTGAAAAATGATTCAGGTTTGTAAGTAAAAAAATCTCCAAATAAAGTGATGCCTGCATTGGCAATTACAATATCGAGCTGCCCAAATCTTGAAACTGCTTCATCCACCATCTTTTGAATACAAATAGTATCACCGGAATCCCCGGCGAAAGCGACGCAATCTTTGCCGGTATCTTTTGCAATAAGTTTTACCGCGTTGTCAGCTAAGATTTGGTCAATATCATTCAATATAACCTGCGCTCCTTCGGCTGCAAGCCGGCGACATATTTCAAACCCAATGCCCTGGCCCGCGCCGGTTACAATAACAACTTTATTTTTGAAATTCATGACATTGATTTTATTGTAAATGGAAAATAATGAATAAATATTGATTTTATTTGATTCACTATTCCGGCGATTATTTAAATAAGGAGAAAATATTTATCGTGCCAAAAATGTTTTCCAAATGAAACGCAATTTTTATTGAAAATAATTTTTAAAATGCTCTCAAAATGAAACCTGGTGATGTAAAAGGTGGAATTTTTAATCAAATAAAACTGAACTCACTAAACTTATGGAAGAAGACCCCGGCGTAAAGACAGCACTATTTACTTATGAAATGCTTACGTGCAGAAACTTTTCAGTATATATTTTTGCGGAAGGAAACTAAATAACATTTTTATTTTAGAAACGGAATCCCAGGCATAATCCGGCCCTGATACCTCCCCACGGGCCCTTAAAAAAAACTGTTGCGCCATTAGCGTCTACCGAATTTGTTGTTTTCAAAATTGGTATGTCAACCGCGTCAAGCTCTGATTTAAGTGACGATTGCTCCGATGGTGAAAGAGATTGCTTGCCAATTATGCTTCCCTTTGACGAGCCATAGTGAGGGCCTAAAATCCACCAGTCCAGGTATAAAGATTTTTTAATTTTCCATTGAGATCCAAACATAAGGCCACCGGTTACTGCATGAAGGTCACCGCTGAGATAGATCGTTTTGAGGCTTCCACTATCAGCATATACATACGGCAAATTTCCTGAGTATTGGGCATAGCTTACAAATGGAGCGATATAAAATCCGCGGTAAGCACCTTTGTGGCCCAGGTAAAATCTTATCTCTGGCATAATAGCAAAATTTCCCGTTCTGAAATTGGGTACCTGGACTTTTGTAATCGGATCATTGATTGCACTTTGGAACGTGCTTAAAAAAGGTAAACCACTCTTCGGCATGAACCTGCCGCTTAAAGCCAAAGTCGTTTTTTTACTTATTTTTCTTTCATATTCAACTGTGATATTTTTTAAGCTGAGGGCTAATAAATTTAATTTTATAATATTTTTTTTATCGGATCCGGGCACTTTCTCTTTGTGAGAATGAATATTATCCTGTGCGATTAAAAAAGTAGTTGTTGAAAAAATTGCTGCTAAAAAAAGGATTATTTTTTTCATAAATAGCATTGTTTTGATAATTATTGTTCCTAATAACGGTAAGATAATATATATGTTGTTTAGTTGATTACTTGTGCCAAAAAACTAGACTTATAGAGTTGCCAGGGATTGGCTCCAGCGACAATAAATTGATTCATAATCTAAGGCATAATAGGATTTTTTTCGAATAATTTTATTGTTACATATAATGCTATTGTTTATTCAATGCTATTGTGTATTTGTCCGAAAAAATATTTTGTCGGGGGCAATTACACAATTTATACCGCCCGCAGCGCAGCGATTAGTACAAGCGCCTAGCCTGTGCTAACGCAGATGCATCCACGTAAATCATCCTTTCAAATCCATTTATTTTTTCATCAATACTTCCACGCCTTTGTGTCACTTCCTTTAGGCGCATGCTCTGTAATGTGTTGTGCCATCATTTGTAGCAGTTTGCTCGTGGGCGCGGGCTGCCATCCGTGTCCCTTCATGGGGCGGCCGTATTCGAACGTGCCTTCGTAATGTGGGTTTTCCGTGTGCTTCAGAAAATCCTGGAACTGGTACACCGCAAGGTTCAGGTAAAAGTTATCGGCATCGCCTACGTACACATGCAGTTTGTCTATAAGCTTCGGCCCCAGTGTGGGCCAGTTTTTAGCGAGGTAATAGCGAAGGTCATATCCATGTTCGCGCGCATAGTTCACTGCGTTGCTGTCTATTTTCCCCGTAAGATTATCCCATAACGGTACCGGGTAGCCGTCGTCGCCAACAGGGCCAAATACGGCATCAAAAATATCCATTTGTTCACCCGAACGGCCGTGTGTGCCAAGCACCGCTTCGAGCCAGCTTGCATCTTTGGTAGTACGAATGGGCATACCTTCATTGTCGCGCATCATGTAGCGCGGAGACTGCTGCCAGTCGCTGTTGGCATCAAAAGGCATAGTGAACTTGCTGGCGTAAAATGCATTGGTATCTTTTGTAAGGTCCATCAACTGGAAGTGCCTGAAGTCGAGGGGATCGGGATAAAGCGTCCAAGTGCCGCCAAAAAAATCAGGATGATAAAGTTGTAATGCCATGGACTCCCAGCCACCCGTAGAGCCACCTGTGAGCACCCGCGCATATGGTTGTTGAATAATACGGTAATGATTTTCCAGGTAAGGAATTAATTCTTTCATGATGGCATCTCCATAAGGCCCGTTGTTCGCCGAGTTCACGGCGTAGGAATCATCATAATAAGGGGTAGGATGCTGGAAGTTAACAACGATCATCCTTGGAAATTGAGCTGAATTATATTGTTGCTGGAAAGTGTAACCATCTTCAAGATTGTAATCCTCAAGTATCTTTTTATATTGGGATGGTATCGGCCGTTTTTCTGTTGTAAACCCGCTTGGTGCACCGAGGCCGAAATGGCTTTGCTCATACACTACGGGATAGTGTACATTGGGATGTTCATCAAAACCTTTCGGTAATAATATAGTTGCGCCGAGGTACATATCATGTCCCCAGAAATCGGAAAGTATTTTGCTTTTAATCTTAATATGTTTTACTTGTTTTGTATCGGCGGGAAGTTGAATTGCTGGCAACACACTATCAAGCTTTATGGAAAAAGACTGGCTTTGCGATGGATCATAATGGATCTTTTGAACAGCACTGATCAGGTTGCCGGGTGATGTATTAAAATGTTGTCCTTCCCACTGGTCCTGGTGCGCCCAAATCGTATGTCCGTCGGCTCGGTGATATTGGGTGTACACATTCAACACTGCCTGAACGTAGTAATCTCCAGCAGGCAAATCACGCAGGTTGGCAATCGGGTAGCCGAGAACGTTAGTATCTATCATCACATCTTTTCCGGGTTCCATCTGTTCGACATCTTTGGCCCAAAAAGGGATACTTGTAAAATAAGAGCCTGCTTCGTAGCGCGGCTCCGGCTCTGCGTTTCTGCTAAAAGCAAGGAACATGCGACCCGTGATGGGTATATGGCTGGCGCTTTCAACAAAAGAAATGGAGAAGCTATGGTTGGTGTTTTGTGCATTAGGAAAAAATGGAAATACTAATAATAATAAGAAGGCAGAAGCCTTATAGCACATTGTGCACAGCAGTTTTATCATGTTGATTTTTTTTAGATTAATTACAGTTAGACAAATGTAATAAATAGGAGGGAAGGGTGGTGAATTGGAATCAGGCGCTGTGTAAATAGTACCCCGGCGGACAATGTCAAATTTGTTCTTTGCGACTTTACCTCTTTCTTTCTTTGCGAGAAAATATTAGATGATGCCTTAACTTAATGACATTGCTTGGCGGGGTTTACATAACGCAGAGATCCAATTTTTATGATCTATTTATATAACCGCAACGCATAAACGAAATGGAATAAAAGGAAAGCAAGCGTTCGAATAAATGCAAGTCCATTCGACACCGGGATTCCCGGAAATCACTTTTTATTTAGAAAATTTGCTAATGGGAAAACCGCTGTGACAAAATCAGCAATCACTTGAAAGCGAAAAAAAACAGAAAAATAAATGATAGATAAGCTGATATTTGATTTAAGAAAATAAGTGTTCAACAAACAGCTCCCGATAATAGTTATAGGCGTTACAGGTCTTTTAATTCATTAAATTTGGAAAGGAACACCGGCATGAGCAAAATTAGCGTTATGAAAAAAATCTTTTGGAGCGTGACTGCCATCTTTTTATTTGCCTGCAATAATGTGAAAGAAAGTAGACTGGCTCGTGTTACAAATAATTTTTCAACCCAAGGGAAAAAAGTTATTGTTTACACTACTGCCGATAGTCCCAGTTACAGGTTAACAATCACAGATACGCTTTCATTTGTTGATATTGATCAACCAGTACAGTCGCAGGAAAGTATATTCGTTGATCCCACTCATACATTTCAAACCTTTTTAGGAATTGGTGGCGCACTTACAGATGCGGCTGCAGAAACCTTTGCCAAACTTCCGGCGGATAAACAAACCGAATTGATGCAGGCATATTATAATACGGTAAAAGGAATCGGATATACCATCGGCAGAACCAATATAAACAGTTGTGATTTTTCAAGCGATTTGTACACGTATGTGAAGGATGGAGATAAAGATCTTCAATCATTTAATATAGCGCATGATGAGAAGTTTAAGATACCGCTTATTAAAAAAGCGATGAAGGCTGCTGGTGGAAAACTGAATTTATTTATAAGCCCCTGGAGCCCTCCGGCATGGATGAAGAATAATAATGATATGCTACATGGTGGCAAACTGAAACGCGCGTTTGATGAATCGTGGGCCAACTATTATGTAAAATATATACAGGCACTGGAAAAAGATACGGTACCTGTATGGGGGTTGACGGTACAGAACGAACCTATGTCAACGCAAAGATGGGAGTCGTGCATATACACAGCAACTGAAGAAAGAGATTTTATAAAAAATTATTTAGGGCCGGCGCTGCAAAAAAATAATCTCGGTGATAAAAAATTGATTGCATGGGATCATAACCGCGATTGGATGTACCA
>JBBRSV010000167.1:0-7375 GCA_038245055.1 Chitinophagales bacterium
GAAGGTGAGCCCGAGCCAAAAGAAATGAATTTAGAAGATATTGAAAAAGTAACCAACGATTTTATTGAGGCGGCAAAAAGAGCGTTAAAAGCTGGTTTTAAAGTTTTTGAAATTCACGCAGCTCACGGCTATTTAATCAATGAATTTTTATCCCCACTCAGTAATCATCGCACTGATGAGTATGGTGGAAGCTTTGAAAACAGGATAAGATTATTATTGAAAATTGTGGTGGTGGTAAGACAAGTAATCAAAAATGAATTGCCACTTTTTGTTCGCATCTCTGCATCTGATTGGGTGGAAGGTGGCTGGACAATCAACAATTCCATCGAACTTGCTAAAATATTAAAAACAAAAGAGGTAGATCTAATAGACTGTTCCTCCGGGGGAAATTCTCCGGCGCAAAAAATTCCGGTTGAGCCTTTATACCAGGTATCTTTTGCTGAAAAAATTAAAAAAGAAGCTGCAATACTTACGGGGGCTGTGGGACTTATTACAACAACTAAAGAGGGAGAAAAAATCCTCGATGAAGGCCGTGCAGATTTAATAATAATGGCAAGGCAATTCCTTCGTGATCCTTATTTTCCTTTGCATGCGGCGCATGAATTAGATGTAGACATTTCCTGGCCTCAACAATATGAACGGGCAAAAAAATATTAAGAGGTATCAATAAAAACTTTCAAATAAAAATTGCCTTACATAAAAAAAACCGCGCTTTGCGGTTTTTTTTATGGGCTGAATATTTATAATTATTTTTTTACATTAATGGTAATAGCGTCTGATAACTTGCTTCCATAAGAGCGATGAATACCGTCTGCAAGTTGTATTGCCAACTTATGCTTTCCCGGAGCCAGGGTGATCGTGGTCTCCTTCTGTGCATTTCCAAAATGAATGTGTGTACTGTCTTTTGGCACAACAGTACCTGAAGCAATTGAATCTTCTGCATCAACCAACAAATGAAAATGTCCTGAATTTGTTCTTACTTTTCCTGCAGAATCAATTGAAATATCTTTTGCACCCATTTCTACTTTTACAGGGGACGACACACTTTCTCCATTTTTAAGATTTTTAAAATACACTTTAGCACCTTCCGGAATTGTTGGAAGAGGGTCAACGGCGGTCATATTCATGGTCGAATGTGACGTGTCTGCATGTGTGTTTGCGGAATCAGTGTGCATGGTAGTAGAATCAGTGGAGGTGGTCGTTTCACTATTACTACCAGAGTTGCACGACATCAATCCCATTAAAATAATTGCAGGGACGCTTAGAAACTTTTTCATTTTATTATTTTTTTAAATTTTAGCTAAGGTAACAAGAGTCAACCAAACTAATATTAGGCCGGTCTGCACAAAATTAACTAATAGCATAAATTATCTATTAATAAATTTCATTATAAAAATTTTTGCGATAAATAAAAAAGCCTTCCTGTTTTTATTTTTACAGAAAGGCTTTAAAAAATTTCTAAATACAATAGCGTTATTTACCTATTATTTTTTTTATCAACTTCATTACCAATAATATAGCCACCTGCTGCACCAGCTAGTCCACCCACAACCGCGCCGGTACCTTTGTGTTTACTAATAAGTGCTCCGCCTACTGCACCTGCAGCTCCGCCAATTACCGCCCCCTTAGCCCTGCTACTCCATCCTTTTTTCTTTGTTGTGGTGGTAGTAGAGGTTGTCTCGTTTTTGGTAGAAGAACCTGGGGTACTTTTTGGACTTTCATACGTTTTTTTAGTTGTTGTTTTAGCGGACGCGGGTAAGGGCCGCTCTCCTCTTTGTATAGCGGTACCCGTATCGCCGGACGCGTTGGCAGAGTAAGCGCCAGTTGTGTCAGACATAATAATTTTATTTGTTTCTAAATCTGACTTAGAATCACTTTTACATGCTGCAAAAACCGAAGCGATAGCCAGTACCATTAATAACTTTTTCATAATTCATTAAAATTTTTGCTATAAACTTTTATAGCACGATGAGTAAACATAAACTTGATACCCTTATTAAGGGAATTCTGTGCCAAAAACGAATTTTTTTGGTCTTTAGTATATATAATTAATTGATAATCAAAATATTTATTCGCAAACAAAATGTATGAGATAGACTGTTACACATACTCAAAAATACTAATCTGGGGTTAAAAAAATCCACACGAATTCGTCATTTAGGAGCTCCCTGCTTATTGAGACAAATTATTATAAAACGCAAAATAAAAATAAGTATGATGTTGCCTGCTTATTTAAAGCAAATTAGAAATAATAAAAAAACTAAATCTCCGTTTATTATCCTTGCATAATATTAATGACTGAAATATTTAAAGCTCATTTATGTGATGCAAAACCAATATTATTTATTAACCAAAAACTATAATCTTATAGCCAAACTTCTACTAACTTATGAAATCAAATTTTATGAAGCAGGTAATTATCCTGTGCAACTTTGCAATACTGGCTTTATCTGCCAATGCCCAGTTTACTGAAACTTTCGAATCTCAAACGCCCAACGCCAATTCATTCACCAGTAATAGCCAGGTGTTTACGCTTACTAATAACTTCCTCGTATTTAGCTCCAGGGATGGCTACGGCTATCAGCGCTCAAACCGGTTTATTGACAATAGCACGAACGTCGGCCTAAACCAAATAAATGCCATAAAAACTTCGTCCGCAGGCAGGTTTACTTTAAAAAACTTGTGGTTATTTGTTTCCAGCGATGGAGGCAATAATCCTTCAATTGACGGATCGCTAATTATTACAGGAAAATTAGGCGGCGTTGTCCAATTCTCGATAAATAAAACAACAGGATTTACCGCTTTTTATGCCCCCAATAATGGTTATACGTATCTTGATTTCTCGACTGATGGCGGAAATAATAGCCTTACATCAATTGACGAAGTAGATTTTCAACTGCAAGGCAACTTTAATTATATAGGTATTGACAATTTTACGTGGGCGCCCGCAAGTGTATTGCCAATGTCCCTTTTATCATATTCAGCTAGTTTGCGAGCTGACAATGTGGTAAAATTATCGTGGCAAACTGCTTTTGAAAATAATACAAAAAATTTCATCATAGAAAAAAGTAGTGACGGCACCAACTTTCAAAAGGCAGGTATTGTAAATGCTGTCCGAAACAGCAGTGTGGCGGTAAATTATACCTTCACAGATATGACACCTTCTGCCGGAATTAATTATTATAAATTGGAAGAGGAAGACCAGGATGGAAATATTAAATACCTGGCTATTAAAAGTGCATCGCTTGGAAATAGATTTTCAAAATCAACGGTATATCCAAATCCTGTAATTGGCAACAACTTTACACTAAGGTCTGACTTAAATCAAGGCGCTAACAATACTTATTTCATCAGCGACATGAGTGGCAGAATTATAAAAACCGGCGTAATAACTTCCGGTGAGCAGCAGGTAAATCTTTCTCAAATTGCGCCGGGAAATTATTCGATAAAACTAAGTAATGGTGATGGCTTGATTTGGCAGAAAAAATAAATGAAGTTTTAAAATAAATGAATTGATCATAAAAAATCTCCCACGAAAAGGGAGATTCTTTTTATTATAAAATTGATATTCCTATCAGCAAAAAAAAATTGCTAGTACGCGTTGACGTTAGATTAAGATTTTACCATGTGGTTAAAAATATCTTTAAAAAAATTGAGTTTCACATAGGTGTAAAACTTCGTAAAATTGCAACCGCATCATGATAATACTCCGGTGCATAAGATACCCAAACATAGAAGTTCATATCAGGATGATCAGGATCTACGAGAAGAAGAGCAGAGGCAGAAAAACCTTGTTTTGTTCCATCGATTGCACAGCCCCAATAACCATTAATATTTTCCAGGTAAATGGGTTGCTTATCTCCGCTGCCATTATAAGTATTATAGCTTAGGTTTGATTTATCAGCCCATTTAATAATAGCATTCTTCATGCCATCATAGGTAAGGTTTTGACCAGTCAATGGATAAATATCCATCGTTATGGAATTATTGGAAGCCTGGTAAACAGTGGCATCGCTTTTTTGAATAACCATATTATCCGGTGCCTTAAATTGCATTTTATAATATTTCCAGGTCCAGGTTTGTAATGATTGCGCATTCGCCAGGAAACTAAATGCAAGCAATAAAATTGGTTGAAAAAATTTAAGTATCATATAGTTTAAGTTTATAAATGTAACAGGGTACGTTGAAAACTTAACCATTACTAAAATAAAACAAAAAAATAATATTTAAAAGAGCTATTTTTTCTTAAAAAAATAGCTTTACTTTATCCCGCAAATCTTACAGATTCTTCCTATAATCCCACCGCTGCTTTCTTTTGTTTTCACCTAAGCTTCCGTTTGTCAAATAATTCTTCAAACAAAATAAAACAAAATGAAAAAGTACATTTTAATCTTTCTTACATTAACAGGTTGTATAGTAGCATGTAACAACAAAGAGGAAACCAAAACGACTGACACCACAACAGAAGCGAGTTCAATCAAATTGCCATATACGGCCAGCTATACCTCGAATTTTAATAATAATGTATCGGATTCCGATTTGCTGTTGGCCCTAAACTCTTATAAATATTGGGAGTCTGGTGATATGAATGCCCTAAGAAATACTATGGGAGATAGTATGTATACCGCGATGCCCGACGGTTTTAGGTTTAGTGGAAAAACAGATTCGCTTATGAAGGTTTGGGGTAAATACAGAGATAGCCTCAGCTCGGTTTCTATTGACATGCAAGTTTGGCTTAAAAATCATTCTGTAAAAGACAGCGCGAATTATATAAATGTTTGGTATAAAGAAATTGATACATTTAAAAACGGCAAAGTCGACTCGGCCTTTTATGAAGATGATAATGCAGTAAAAGGCGGAAAAATAGTTTGGCTTTCTTCCCATAAGCAAATTGCCAAATAATTCATTTGTAAAAAAAGCGCCTGCTCGTTAGTAAAAATGAACGGGCGCTTATTTTTAGATCTTTCCTGTTTAAATTAAAGAGTAGGATTGGCCTTAACCCCAATTAGTTTAATACGCTGCCTTCTTTTTCGGTTGAAATATTTTTTTGTTCTTTTATTTTCTTCCACCCACCCGCTATGTTGCGAATGTTGTGATACCCGTGGCTCTTTAAAATTGAAGATGCAATCAAGCTCCTGTATCCGCCGCCACAATGAACATAGATATTTTTATTCTCTTCAAGCCCCGCTATTTGAGCAATATCAATCATATCTCCTAGCGGCAAGTTTAGTGCATCCTTCACGTGTCCTTCGGCAAATTCATTCCCTTTTCTTACGTCAAGAATTAATAAGTTATCATCATAGGGAATATCCATTGCAAGTTCATCTGGTTCTATATCAATAATGATATCAATAGATTCACCCGCTTGCTTCCAGGCATTGAAGCTACCCGCCAGGTATCCTTCTACGTTATCAAACCCAACACGGGCAAGCCTCACAATGGTTTGCTCTTCACTGCCAGGTTCTGTAATCAAAATGATATTCCCGTTAAACGGCAAAAGGCTTCCTGCCCATTCGGCGAATCGGCCTTCTAAACCAATAAATAAGGAACCTGGAACAAACCCATTTACGAAATCAAATCCCGGCCTGGTATCCAGCGCTATAGCACCACCCTCCATCTTCATTTTAAACTCCGCTACACTCAATGGAGTAAGGCCTTTACGTTTAACATCGTCAAGATTACTATAACCTTCTTTATTAATTTTTGCATTCAAAGAAAAATACGGAGGAGCTGCGTCCAGGCCATCCGTTAGTGCGGAAATAAATTGTTCTCTTGATTGTGCATTCAGTGCATAATTGCTTTTCTTTTCTTCGCCGATTGTAGTACTTGTTTCAGAACCAAGATTTTTACCGCAACTTGTTCCATGACCGTGAGCGGGATATACAATTATATCATCTTCCAGGGGAATTATTTTATTTTGTAGAGAATCGTACATAATTGAAGCAAGTTCTTCGCGGGATTTATCTCCACTGCTCAGGTCAGGACGTCCTACATCGCCTACAAATAATGTGTCACCGGTAAAAATGCAATAGGACTTACCAGTTTCATTTTTCAAAAGATAGCAAGTTGACTCCAACGTGTGGCCGGGCGTATGAATAACCTCCAATGTGACGTTTCCTATTTTGAAAAGTTCGCCATCTTTAGCGAGATGAAAGGGAAAATTTACTTCGGTGTTTGGGCCAAAAACAATTGGTGCGCCGGTTATTTTACTCAAATCCAGGTGGCCGCTTATAAAGTCAGCATGTATGTGAGTTTCAAAAATATATTTAATTTTTGCATTATGTTTACTGGCCAATTCCAAATATGGTTCGATGTCTCTTAAGGGGTCAATTAAAATTGCTTCGCCGCCGCTCTCTACAAAGTAGGCGGATTCACTTAAACAATCGGTATAAATTTGCTGAACGTACATATATCCGTTTTAATACATAAACTTTTAATGGTCGATAGAAAATACTTCAGGGCCTCTTATAGCCCGGCAGTAGTACCTGTATAAAGGTAGAAAATTGAAACGAGGGAAGAAAAAGGGCCGAAAAAAAGAAAGTATTTCTAATTACCCAACGAGGTTTCTTACAAACTCATTGATAGATTCGATGCGGGGAAAATTGATTGTATAATAGATAAATTTACCATCGCGCTCTGTAGTTACAATACCAGCTTTCCTTAAAATAGCAAGGTGTTGAGATGCCACAGATTGCTCAAGCCGAAGTTTCACGTATAATTGAGTAACGGTAAGCTTTTTACTTTCATGAATGGTTTTAATTATTTGCTGCCGAAGCTTATGATTTAAAGCCCGAAGCACCATTGCAGATTTTTTGACATTATGGTAATCGATATCCGGGAGGTTGTCAAATTCTTCGACTTGCTCCTGAATGCTTAAAGGTCGGGCTGGGTCAGAAAAACTCATGATTTATATTTTTAAAAGTTGTGAATATTTACAATTCTGAATCATAAAGATACATATTGAAAATAGAAACTTTTTAGTAAAAGTAGAAAAAATTTAAATACGTCTTTTACAGATAGTAATTATAAGCGTTTTTTAGATAGTATAAAATTCTTTTATATATAATGGTCTAAAATAAGCCAAGTTTTGAAAATCCTTTTTCCCAAACTTTTTCCACGACAACTTCGCTATAGAACCAGCCGATATTCCTCCAGGCGTAAATATTGCATGCTGATTTTTATTCAATTTTTCAAATTTATTTGTACCACTTCCAGAAAAATATACTTTGCCCAACCTTAATTCAGAAGAAAATGAATCGTCATCTAAGATCATAGCAGACGGACCTTTTAATTCCTCCTCATTAAATGTATAAAGCGCTGTATAAACTTCCATACGCCGGGCATCAATCATCGGACAGTATAAACCTTCCGCATC
>JBBRSV010000168.1:0-7273 GCA_038245055.1 Chitinophagales bacterium
CACTTTATTTACTGTACCATGTATTCCAGCAATAGTTACAATTTTATCTCCTTTTTGCAAATTAGTAAGAAACAGTTTTTGCTGCTTTGCCTTTTTTGCCTGGGGCCTTATCATAAACATCCAAAATACAAGGACCATCAATCCTAAGAAAACAAATTGAAAGCCACCACCACCGCCAGAACCGCCTTGCCCTAACATTAAGAAAACCATTGCTAAATTCATAATATTTATTTTGTTTGTGTTAGCTGTTTTACAGCTTGTTTAAAAATTTATTTATCTACTGCTTTTACATCGCCTGTAAGTTGCAACACCGGAAATTTTGGATACGCATTTGAGGTAACTGTAATTTCTTTATGCACCGGCCCAACCCTGCCTTTACTATTAAAAACAACTTTTAAAAATCCTGTCTCGCCAGGTTTTATTGGCTCTTCGGGTTTTTCAGGAACTGTACATCCGCAACTTGCCACAGCCGAAGAAACAATAAGGGATTTTTTACCGGTATTTCTAAAACGGTAACTATATTCTACCTTTTCACCATCGTTAACGCTGCCAAAGTTATAGGTTGAATCAATCATTTGCACTGAGGTAGAATCTGTAAATCCACCACCGTTGAGCATTCCTTGTACATCATCTTTATGCTTTGTATTTCTAATGTTGCAGGAAATCAACATGCAAACAAAAAGTGACGCAGCAATCAATTTATTCATTTAGTTTAATTTTTGCAAATGTATTATAAACTACTGTTTTTAAAATTCTTCTTATGTATTTTATCCTGGGTCAATAATTCTTTATGAATATTATCCAGGATGCCATTTACAAAATGCCCGCTTTGTTCCGTGCTATATTCTTTAGCCAGGTCGATATATTCATTGATCGTAACCTTTGGTGGTATTGTTTCAAAATAAAGAAATTCACATACGCCCATTTGCATCAGAATCATATCAAGAGCGGCTATTCTTTCCGAATCCCAGTTTTTTAATTTGGGCTTTATAAGTTCCAAACAATAGTCTTTTTTATCAACTACACATTCCATCAGGTCAATTGCGAAATCCATCTTTTCTTTGCTCACCATTTCTTCAAAATTAAATGTAGAAGGCTTTTGCAAATAACCATTCATCAAAAGGATCATCATTTCTGCATCATCATCCCAATGAATAAACTTTGACTCAATATCACTTATTACATTCTCATCTTCAAGCACAAGGTTAGCAAAAATATATTCCATTATCTTCTTTTCAGCCTTTTTATCTCTTGATTTCTCCAACGTGTATTCTTTGTATTCAGCGGAGGAAACCAAAGCGAGATAAGCTTTTCTAATTAACTCATCATCAATTGAATATTGGATTTTGAACTGACTTACCGATTTTTGAAATGATCTATTTTCAAGAGTAACCCAAACGATTTCATTGCCGGAAATTTTCGTATTTATATTCAGATCATTTGCTGACGGCAAATGTTTCTGGGCTTTTTGCGCTGCATCTTTTTCCGAAAAGCGGGCAACTTCTACTATAAAATAAACGAGGTAGGTAAATAGATGCTGTGAATGTTCAATATTTTTTTTAAGTATCTGAAGTGCTTCACCAGGGCGGGTTTCATTGTTCATCGATTCAATACTGTAAAGAGCCTGCATCACCTTTACCCGTATATTTCTTCTGCTTAACATTTCTTAAAGAACTTTTTTAGAGGCGGCAAAGATATATTAATGTGACTATATGCCGGGTGAAAGTTAAGTAAATGAAAAACGAATTCAATACGATGGATTTCTACAAAAAGGCATTTAATAAGGGAAAATCTTAACGTTGAGAGTTTTGTCTTGTAGTTTTGTTTTCAGAATGTTCAAAAACTGCGCCTTTTATTTGAAAGGGAATAAAAATCAAAATTTAATCAACCAATAACTTCTTTCTTATTTCATTTTTTCCATCCTGATCACTTACCTCCAAAAGGTAAACTCCCTTTGATGCTGGAACCCTAACTAAAGAATTTTGCTCCCTAAGCAATTGTTGAGAAATTCTTTTTCCTTCAGCATCATAAATTTTTAATGTCAATGGCGAAGTAAATTGATTGAGATAAAGCTGCGCATATTTTCTTGCAGGATTCGGATAAAGCGTGAAGGCATTTTTTTCAGGCGCCGAGGTGATGATTCGCACTTCAGAATAGCTTATGGAACTGTCGGCATGTTGAACTTGTAACCGATAAAATAATTTGTCATAATTGGAAGCCGAAGAATCATTAAACGAGTAATTAAGTTCACTATTTGAAAAACCATTTATTGATTTACTATTAATGAACCCCAGGTTAGAGAAACTGGTTTCATTTTGTTTTTTCCGTTGGACTAAAAATCCGGTGACGTTCTGCTCCGAACTTGTTTTCCAAATTAATTGTATTAAACCATTAGGTATTTTTTGTGCTGAAAATAATTGAAAATTTATTGCTGAGCCCAGTAAGAAAATATCGGACGTATCTTTAAAACCCAAAGAATTGGTTACCTCCAAAGTATAACTTCCTACAATGGAAGTATTATAATCTGGAGCCGTAGTGCCCGGTATTGGGCTACCATTTTTCATCCATTGATAAGTAAGGTTTTTACCCTGCAATCCCACTAATACATAAGAACCCGATCCGATCTTAACTTGCGTTAGGTAAGCCTTCGGCCTGCGCAGATAACTTGTGTCTTGCAGTTTATAAATTGTGCCATTGCCATTAAAGATGATATATTGGTCTCCGTATTTATCTTCGCCAAAAGATATTGGATTACCAGGAACATTAGCGGCCAATACCAGGTGATTTACCGACCCTGAAAGCGTATCACCCGAATGCCGTATTCCGTCAATCCATTTAGATACAAAATCTGAAAAAATATACATTCCAAAAAGTGATTTAGATTGAGCAGTGCGGCTAACATATCCACCGATTATTGAAAAACCACGCGGATGAGGATAATCATAAATTGGTAAAGTAAGGCCTGTTTTGTTGCATCCGGTTGACGGGCTATAACATGATTTTCCTTCCATAATATTCCAGCCATAATTTCTTCCTCCTACTGCACGGGAAGCCTGGTAATCAATTTCTTCAACTGCGCCCTGGCCGACATCTGCAATCCAGAGATCGCCGTTCAATTTGTCAACGCTACTTCTAAAGGGATTACGAACTCCATATGCCCAAATTTCCTTTTTTAAAGCGACCGCAGTATCATTATAAAATGGATTAGTAGCCGGAATTTCATAAGGTTTTATTGAAGAAGAATTGCTTACATCAACTCTCAATATTTTACCTAGAAAAGTTTTTTTATTTTGTCCATTTCCGAACGGGTCGCCGCCACTTCCACCGTCACCAAAATTAATGTATAGAAACCCGTCCTTTCCAAACATTAAGTTGCCCCCGTTATGATTTGAAAATGGCTGAACTTGTGTAATAATTTTTAAAGCAGAGGCAGGATCTGCAACATTTGAATCGGCCGCACTTACTTTATATTCTTCAATTACACTGGTTAACTTGCCGCCGATAATAGATGTGTAATCAACATAAAATTTGCCATTTGTTTTATAGTCCGGGCTAAATGCAATTCCCAAAAATCCCTCTTCGCTGTTATTTGAAGAAATTTTTGCAGTAATATTTAAAAAAGGAACAGGACGTAAAGTTCCGTCGCCATTTATTATGCGAATTCTTCCAGCACGATCGGCAACAAATAACCGCTCGTCGCCGCAATTTTTTAAATCAATAGGCGAATTTATGCCAGAAACGTATGGTATTGCTGCCAGCTTTTGTGCACAAATTTTTTGAGAAAAAAAAGAAATTGAAAGGGTAACTATGATTAGTTGAATAATAAATTTCATAGACAGTCTTAAAAAATATTAAATCACAAAACTCAGGTATTAAATTACGTTTAATTTGGTGAAAAGGTTTTCAATCACCTAAAAAATGCTGTAAAAATAACGCCACCAATTTGTGTAAAAATCTACGCAGTCTCTAAACGGAAAGAGCACCCAATTGGATGCCCTCTCAATTAATTTACTGCAAACCTGTAAGCCGGATTCTGTTTTCTTAATCCGGGAATGCCCGGAAAAAAATGGTTATCATTTATCTGGCTGTTACATTACTGCAACAATCTTGCTGCCTACCCTTCAGCTCGAACGAGCAGTCCTCAAGCGCTGATGTACGTGGCATTGCAGCACACAAGGTTTACCCATCCCGGCAATTACTTACCGGCATCGTGAGCTCTCACCTCACGTTTTCACCCTTTTCCACTTGCGCGGATGGTAATTTTCTGTGGCACTTTCTTCCCGATCAAGATCGGGACCGGCTATTAACCGGTGTGTTGCTCTTTGCTGTCCGGACTTTCCTCCCCTGAATTAACAAGAGCGATAACCCGGTTTGCAGTTTCGCGAAGATAACCCAAATAAATATGGAGATTGATGATTAACTACACTTCTTTCCGGTCTTTAAATTCGTAAACTAATATTGAAAGAAAATTTCGGTAGAGCCATATCCAAAATTATGGTGGTATTGATTTACAAAGCTTTTTACCTCTTTCTTAAACTTTAAAAGCTCATGAACTTCTTCCCGCAATTTTCCGGTACCAATACCGTGGATAACGATCAAATTAGGTTGATGATGGGCTACAGCAAGGTGATAATATTTTTCAAACGTTGCGAGTTGAAGTAAAAGTATTTCATAGTTGCTCAATGTTTTCCAATCTGAAGAAAGTTTTTCTATATGAAGATCAATTACAGATCGCGCAGGCTCCAGGTTCTGCCTTGCTTTAGACGCATCATAAAGCAGGCCATGCGTATTAGTATATTCAGGAAAATTTTCTTCAACCTTATCCGGATATTTTTCGAATAGCAAAAATGAAAACGTTGGTTCATTTTTCATCTTCATCTCTTCAATTTTTTTAAAGAGTGTCTTTGCTTTAATTTTTAAAATAGTTTCAAAATGATCTGCCTTTTTCTTATTCAGATTTACCAGCGAAAAATCAAATTCTAATTTGGGTGCATCGTTCATTTGTTCAAAGGGAACATCATGAAGATAAAAATCAGCGAAAGAGGAAATTTGATTTTTCAACTCAAAATCAGGCGAGCCGGAAAAGATTAAGGAGTAATTAAAATTATAAAGTTCGCCGGTTTGATTGATGAGATAAATTTTGAAACTTTCAACCACATCATCGTCAAATACATCTTTATCAAACACTGGTAAAAAAGAGATCCAGACGCCTGAGCTCACTTTAAATTTTGAAGGAGTTTTTTCTTTTTTCACATCATCGATATAAACTTTATCCTTTTTTTTCTCAACGATTTTTTTTTCAGAAAATCTTTTAAAATAAGGAAAGTCGATCTGGTCCATATACACGGGAAATTGCACGCCCTCAACATCAATCAAAACCATTTTATCATTGATAATATCAACCACCTCTCCTTCTTCATTGGAATGCAGCAGCAACACCTTATCTCCCAACTGGTATTTCATTTTACAAAGATAAGATTCAGGCCTGAGGTATAGAATTTGAATCAGGAAAAGACCACCGCGCTCATTTTATCTTTAAATAATTTGCTTTTCATTTAATTTACTATGATGCCTGCTGTATAGAAAAAAAATGACCAACCCAATTACCAGCCAAATGAGAAAACGCATCCAATTGGTGTATCCTAATTCTGTCATTAAATAAAAACAACTTGCAAGCCCAAGTGTAGGAATGAGTGACAGTTTTTTTATGAAAGATACAATTGCCAATGCAGTTGCTAAAATCACAAAAAGGAAGAAAGGAAGTTTATCACGGAAAACTTCCCAGCCCATGCTAAAATCGAATAAGCCAATAAAGTTTTTCCAGAAAATAATTACACCCACAATAAAAAGAACGGGCACTATAAATTGCGAACTCATATAGGGAATTTTAAACTTAGGTTTTGCTTCCCCAGCCTCTCTTTCGGGCAGCAAAAGCACCCCACCACAAACAAGTACAAATGCAAATAAGGTGCCTATACTTGTAAGATCTGTAACTTCTGTAAGGTTTAAAAATAACGCAGGTACTGCAACAACAAATCCGGTAACGACGGTTGAAAACGAAGGCGTTTTATACTTGGGATGTATGCGGCTGAAAGCCTTTGGCAGCAAGCCATCACGGCTCATGCTCATCCATATCCTGGGTTGGCCCATTTGAAAAACCAACAATACACTTGCTGTAGCAATTACAGCACTAAATGATATGACATAACTTATTTTATTGAGTCCTACCTGTTGAAAAACATATGCTAGCGGATCGCCAACCTGCAATTGTTTATACGAAACCATGCCCGTTAAAACAATGGCAACTAAAATATAGAGAATAGTACAAATGATAAGTGAATAGATCATTCCTTTAGGTAAATCCCTTTGCGGGTTTTCACATTCTTCGGCGGTAGTAGAGATTGCATCAAAACCAATATAGGCAAAGAACACAGCGGATACGCCCTTCATCATGCCACTAAAACCGTTAGGTAAAAACGGGCTCCAGTTTGCCGGAGCCACATAAAAAAATCCAATGGCAATTACTGCAATAATGATGATGATTTTTAATCCAACCATTAAGTTAGTAGCGCGCCTGGTTTCTTTTATTCCGGTGTAAACGAGCCATGTAATTAAGAATACAATTCCAAGCGCAGGTATATCTGCTATCAATTTTAAGTTTCCGATGTGAGGAGCATTCAGCCAGGCATTGTAACCATGCCTTACGTTTTCCGAAAGATCATTTATTGAAGTCCCCTTTGCCATTTCAAGGCTCGCGTCCTTAAAAGCCCGTGATGCACTCAGGTAATCAGTAGTTAAAAAAGTGGGAATGTGAATGTGCAATCCCTCCATCAGGTTCACAAAATATTGGCTCCATGATATAGCTACAGCAATATTACCGATGGCATATTCCATTAAAAGATCCCAGCCAATAATCCAGGCAATCAACTCACCAAAAGCAGCGTAAGCATAAGTATAAGCACTACCACTAACGGGAATCCTGGACGCAAATTCCGCATAACATAACGCCGAAAATCCACAACAAATGGCAGTAAGAACAAACAAAAGTGCAACACCCGGACCGCCATGAAATGAAGCGTTTCCAATGGTTGAAAATATTCCTGCTCCCACAATTGCCGCAATGCCCATGGCCGTAAGATCCCTTACTTTTAAAACTTTATTTAATCCCGAAGCTGAATGAGTAGCATCTGAAAGGCCTTCGCTGGCATCCGCTAAAATAGCAGATATCGCCTTTTTACGAAATAATTGGTTGGGCATGTTTGGTAAACTTTAA
>JBBRSV010000169.1:0-7059 GCA_038245055.1 Chitinophagales bacterium
AACGGAAAAGTTTTGATTGGGCCGTCATGTGCCATCATCATGCCATTGACCATTTCCTGTTTATAAAAACGTTCCGCCTTAAGATTATGCATACTGTTGTCAGTATAGTATGGAGCTGGATGGCACGAAACGCACCGGGCCTTGCCGTTGAACAGCACTTCACCGCGTAGTTCGCCCGGGGTAGCCTTTGATGGATCAAGTTCTCCGTAAATAGTCAGCTTGTTAGCCGGCGGAAAATCTAAAATAGCCATGAATTCGGCCATAAAATGAACTTGCGAACCACGATCAAGAATGTTAACTCCCTTTTTGGCTGCCATTACATGATCGCCATCGAAGTAGGCTGCACGTTGTTCGAATTCGGTAAAGTCCTCTACTGTTTTAAGTCCTCGTTGCGAACCGAAAAGTCGCTGAATATTTACACCCCGCAAGGACGGAGTTTCAATCCGGTGCCTGAATTCCTGCGGTCGAATGTCTCCGACAAGATGGTTAGCCCCGTTGGTATGACCGTTCGCATGGCAGTCAAAACAGGTTACGCCCAGGCTGGGTCGGTCAGTTCGCCGATCTTCGGTAGCATTAAACTGTTGTTGTGGAAACTGGGTAACCAGCAAGCGCAATCCTTCAAGTTGTTTTGGATTCAGAAGCCCATTAAAAATTTCGTAGTAGTTATCGATAGTAATTATCCGCCCTTTCGATACATCACCCAAATCGGGACGAGTGGTCAGATAAATGGGTGGAGCCTGATCAGGAAGAATATGCGCCGGAAGATCAAAATCGAGGTCGAAGCGGACAAGCCTTGGTAGCGTATCAGTAATCATCGGCGGGAAAAGCATACCACCTTCGGCATGATCAGCAAAAGGTAGAGGTTTGTAAGGGAAAACACCCTTTGCATTAATTTGCTCAGGAGTTAACTTTTCAAGATCGGACCAAATAATACCTTGTAGTTTGGCTGTTGGGCCCACCGGTATGGGTTTACCACCTGACATGACAACATCGGAAGAAGTCTTTTTTGAAAGGTCATACCTGGAATTTAATAAATCCTGATGCTCTTTAGCGCGTGAGGCTTTAACTGCCATGCGCTCTGCTTTAATCTGATCAAAAGTTTGTGTCTGGTTAACCGGGCCATAGCTGGAAACAACTTTCCCTTTTTGGGCAAAGACTACTCCAGTAGCAGTGACCAATGCCAATAGAATGCAAACACGAACCACATTTAAGTAAAGATTCTTTTGTTTTTTCATTTTACATGTTTTTACTAATTAATTTTACATTATTGTAAAGCAATTGACTTTTTTTAGCTTCATCTCACCTCCATTCTAAAATGTATATATTCAATATTAGGGTTGTCTGTTTAAGGTCGGTAGTTAGGGTTCACTTCAGAAATTGGAATGGCAATAACCCAGTCCCATGAATTGCCAAGATAAATTGTACCGCCCACGATAGCCGGATTAACAATACCGAACCTGCCCCCTAATTTCTTTTGGCCGATTAACTTCCCGTCCTTTGGATTCACGGCATAAACAGAACTTCCGGTTGAAATATAAAGAACGTCATGATACCATGTGGCAGGCCCCCTGCCAGCTCCTGCTGACCCGGCATCCGGAACCGGCCATGTCCATAACAACTTACCCGTTTTAAGGTCAAATGCCTGGTAAACGCTGTTTACAGGCGTACCCACATAAACCACACCTTTGTGTATCATTGGCATTCCGCCTTTAAATGCGGGTGGTTTCGGACCTTCCCCCATCAATTGAGTCCATAATACTTTCCCAGTATTTGCATCGTATCCGCGAATGCCGGTATTCATAGCATCATTGCCGCTCCCGGTTTTTTTCATACTCACCGCATCCATTACCGCAATGCCATCGGCTACGGCCGGAGAAACGTCACCCATGCCCGTATTTTCTGCATCAGGAATGGTGCCCTGCCATAGTACTTTGCCTGTCGTCGCGTCAAAACAGTAAATAAATGCTTTCAGCGACATGGCTGTATATACCTTTCCATCGTAATAGGCGGGGCTCGACATATTTGCCATACCACCTACTTCGTTTTTCCAAATCTCTTTTCCGGTTTTTGCATCAAGGGCAATTACAGTTCCATCACCCGTAGGGAAAAATATTTTGTCTTCGCCAAAAGCAGGAGAAGGCATCGTGCCGCCCTTCGTTAAATAGTACCATGCGAGTTCCCCTGTATTCTTGTTTAAAGCAAAAACTCCGTTGTAGCTTATATCTCCACCCCGAACTGCCATTCCGGTTTTCTTATACTGTGCAACATTCGTAAAATTAAAGCCAACGCTTCCGGGAGTTACATATACAAGATCGCCAACAACAACGGGAGTTCCCATATACGTATTGCCTACCGGGCTTGTCCGCCAGATAAGCTTTCCGGTTTTAGCATTCAGGGCATATATAAAGTTATCATCGCTTTCGGCATAAACAATTCCATCTACAACGCTTACACCTAATGCATTCCCGTACGACTGGGTTATTGTTGTTAAACTTCCTTTCTCGCCGTAGGCGCTTTCTGCAAAAGCTTTTTCCTCCGAAAGCGGCCATGACCTTGCTTCAGCAAATTGCCACGAAACGCCATTTTTCATCCAGTCCGGAGCGTCATTAGCAACTGTGAAAGCCGCATTATGCTTAGCATTGCCATAACTTTGAATCCATTCGTGCGGGTAAAACGAAACATCATTTTTGTCAGGCATGTTTTCAGGAAAATACACCCTATCATAGGGACCTCCCTTCTGTAGTGGAAGCGGAAAATCATTTTTCGCCTGTGCCTTAATATTGGTTGATATGCCCGGAATCGAAAGTGCAATTAATAGTGCCAATGTTATTTGGATTGTACTTGCTTTCATTGTTTCCTCCTTTTTTAATAGCATTTTGTTTGTCATTGTGTTCTCTTGTCATTCACAATTTTTACTAATCCCCAACGTACATCTTCCGCCAGGTTACTAAATGGATACATTACGGTTCCGGTATAGCCGTTTGTTATAATATCAAATGCCCTCCGGGTCGATAAGCTGAAAACTGAAAAGTCGGGTGGTGGTGGTTCAAAACCTTTTGAAAAAGCCGTCCCCTTGCCATCTGTTCCATGACATTTTGAACAGGTTTCAGTATAGATTATCTGCGCCTCATTTGATGCTGAGTCAGGAATTTTAACTGCAATGGGATCGGGCAAACCTAAAATATGATGTTTCTTATCCAGGTAATCAATCAGGCTTTCTAACTTATACCTGTCGAATACAGTAAAATAAGGCATAGCAGAGCCTGAAACACCACCGGTGAGAATAGTGAGAAGATATGGCCGGGTGGTTCGGATAGCTGCCAGGTCTTCAGGAAGGATGGCAAGGTGTTTTGCTTCTGATCCGTTACCATCTACATTCTCCCCGTGACAAAAAGTGCAGCTTTTACTGTAAATCGTTTCTCCGTTATCATAGGTGGTTTTCAAATCGGATTGGTAGTTGTTAAGGGCTGCAATAGTATAGGGCTGCAATGTTTTTTGATAGGACACAGAATTTGACTGCAATTGCTTTTCAAATGGCATAAACTTTTTGTTCTGAATAAATTGCCGTGCCAAAAGCATTGGAATAATGATGAGCATTAAAAGAGGTACTCCTGTTCTAATACTTAAAGCATCCTTTTTATCCATAGTAAGATATATTATCCACAATAATAAAACGGCGATACCAAGGCCGGTAAATACCGAAACATTGGTAATAAAATCAGGTTTTTCCAATAACGTAGTGTAAAGAATTATCCCGAGAACAAACTGTATCAAAATTCCGGCAACGATCCATTTCAGCATGGCCTTTTTTTTCCTCGTTTCATCTTTTGTTGAAAAAAAATAATGAAACCCCGCGCCGAATACCAAAGAGGCTCCTATAACATGAAGGTATCTGAACAGCCAATGGTATGATATAGGGCCGCTAAGCCTATAACCGTTTTGTACGATCGCCATCCATTTGTCAGCGTTTTCGGCTGTCAGCAATACTGCCACGAATATTCCCGGTGCAGCAAGAAGAAAAATAAGGGCAATAACACCAAATGTGAGATGAAGATAATGATGAACATGATTTTTGTGTGCCAGCGCGTCGAAGGATAAGAACGCGATGATCAGGAACACAATAATTAAAATCCAATAAGGGGCAAAAAGATTAATTGCTGTAAAAAAGGGAACGCTGTACCCGATTTGAATTAACAACAAGGGCCCTACACCCAAAACTACTGCGAGACTTTTATGGGCAAGAAACGTTCTTAAAATCTCCTTATCCCATCTCGATTCAGATAGCTTTCCACCCCACCAGGCATCAACAAAATAATAAAGAGCAATAATAGCTGTACCTAACGTGAGAAGTACAAAAAGGATATGCAACGTAAACGTTGTGAACAGAAGCCCGTGCAGCCATTCATCGGGAAGGGGTTTCTTCAGCAGGATATCATGGAGACTATTCATTGTGAACCTCCTTTATTGGCGCAAAACGGGAAGGCGCCGCTATGTTGATTTTTTCATTTGATAGCTGATAAAGAAAACGGGCCATGGTCCTCCGTTCATCCTCTGTTCCTGAAAAAGGAGGCATAAAAGGAACCATCTCATGGGTATGCCCGATTATAACAAAAATTCCATCCTCTGGCCGCCCCTTGACCTTTGTTTTAATATCATTTATACCGCCTATAGTATGGCACATGGAACAATTCTGTGCAAATAGATAGGCGCCCTGTTTGATAACTTCAGGATTATCGGTTATCTTGTTGTACCAGTAAGCATTTTTCAGCATACCGTCTTTTTCTAAAAAAAGACTTTCATTTAGTAATACCTGGTTGGCATACATATAACCGGGCATCAGATAAGGCCCCCTGATAAATTCCCGCACCCGTTCAAATTCCATGACACATACTATACAGAATAATAGCGCCGGGATTATTAGAAATCTGGATGAAAAAACGGAACCTTTTAAAGCAAACAGGGCAAACAGTAATAAAATAAATATGCCAATGGCATTTATTATATAGAGAATTTCAGGCTGCTGTGAAAATCGGGAGTCGAGTATAGAAAAAATTGCATGGGTTTTGAATGTCGATGGAACAACATTAAAATACCAGATGGAGAATATGACTACTCCAATGAATGAAACCAGAAAAACTTTTCCGAACAAGTGCAATGCTTCTTTGCGAAAAACGGATTCCCTACGCGTAAAAAGAAGGAATGCCATTGAAAACGAGGCACCGAGAGCAAAAGCCATACTTGCTCTTAACAACAATTGAGGAATAAAACTTGGATTGAAAAATGCCGACCAGAAGCTTTTGTTCCATGGCCAGCCATCGGGTGTAAGCATGAAGCCTAATATGCCGGTAATCAGAAAAGCCGATGAAATTCCAAGAACTATATAGCTTGCGCCGAGATAAATATGCTTTTTTTTACTTTCGCCTGACCACTTATCCCATGTAAAGTAATAAATAAGAAGGACAATTACCTCTAATGCAAAGACTATCCATTCGGAAAACCACGGCCAGAAGAATATTCTCAGCATAGATCCTATACCGTTGGGGGAGATGGCGCTGGTAATAAACCAGATGCCTACACCGGTTACTGCTCCAATTCCTGTAATGATTATAATATTAACCATCAGAAATTCCTTTGCAAATTTTTCCCAATCACGGGAAGACTTTCTGAAACCGATGTATTCACTAATTACGATAATAGTTATTGCACCAATTGCCAGACCATGACTTATAATAACATGCAAAATGGCATCGAGTCCAATTGTCATGCCATTGCCTAAATATGGTATCTCATAAACGGGAAATTGCATATTCTCCTCCTATTTCTTTTTATTCACATAATGAGCTCTTGGCTGTTTTGAAACAAATTCTGCTACATCCAGTGCCTGTTCAGCAGTAAGGTATGGATTAGTCTTAGGCATATTGTTATAGGCAAAGGCTGCCAGGTTTTCGGGCTTGTTCATCCCGGCACCATCATTGAATGAGGCGCTTCCCCATAACGGAGGCGCTCTCAGAGTGCCCAGTCCGTTATTGCCATGGCAGATTGCACATTGTTGGGCAAAGACCTGTTTTCCATTTGCCGGGTCAGGCATATGGACACTTTTAATAAGCTCGATGCCCAGCCACGGTATTTTACTGTAGATCGGCAAACCTTTGGAAATCCATTGATAATAAGTAACTAAAGCAATCATTTCTTTGCTTTCAGGTGGTAAAGGTTTTCCATTCATGCTTTTTTCGAAACAGCTATTGGTACGCGAAATAAGATCGTTAATGCCTTTAGCCTGCTTTCTGTACTCAGGGTACTTTGTTGCTACTCCAACCAGAGAAAGACCTCCATTCCTGCCGCCTTCTGCAATTCCGCCCTTAAAATGACAGTTATTGCAGTCAAGCTCATTTCCGACGTATCCGGCTGCATATTTTCGTGTATCATCCATAATATTGTAACCGAGCATAACTGCGCCTTTTATGTCTGCAGGCGCATCCTGAAGCCGGGGAGGATTATAAGAAACAGTACCCCCGATTGGTTTTTTTTCCAGGGCAGATGTTTCGATGCCCCTGGCATTGCTGAAGTTAATGAATCTGCTGAAAACAAGCATGAAAACAGCACCAACTATTGCAAATGCAATGATGAAAGCTAAACTGAAAAATATCTTGTTTTTCTCCATTTTTTAACCCTCCTATTGGAACTTGTTTCAATTTAAAGATCATTCAAAACTATACTGCTTCAAATACTGTAAATCAGATAAACAACAAGAAAAATGCCGACTGCCAGGACTGATAGGGTGAGCAATGCATCAAGTATTGACGATGGTTGCCAGGTATCTTCGTCTATTTGTTTTTCAACCTTCTTATACCTGATAAATGCGAGAGCTCCCATCAAAGCGCCCAAACCGACAAGGAATATTCCAACAATTGACGAATATCCGTGAGAAGGAGGCAAAGCTTCTCCAATAGTTGATTTTCCCAAAATAATCGCCATCTGTTTCATAAACAAGGCAAACTTTTCGACCACAAAACCGAAGGCCATTATTCCAATGCTGGTCCGAATCCATGCAAGAAATGT
>JBBRSV010000170.1:0-6977 GCA_038245055.1 Chitinophagales bacterium
CGAATGGATGTGTAATAATTTTGAACGTAAAGACGGTAGTGTTGTGTTTTTAAAGCGTGATTCTGATGCAACGCTGAAAGAATTGAAATTTAAAGAAGGTTACCTTATTGGTTTTGAAGAGAGTTTTCATTCTTCAAACACTAATCCAATGACCATTACTTTTACAATTTCATGTAAAGAAATGACAATGGGTAATGCTACACATAAAAATGAATGGGTTTAGTTAAGACTTTTATACAACTATTACTGATTCAGTTTTTATAAACTAGTTGTAAAAATTTTGCATTAACAACTCCCTTCCTTTTTGGTGATTTTTTATAAGCTCAATTTTATTATGTCAACTTTTATCAAAAAAGTTGACATAATTTATTATTTTTTGTATATCAGAAAATCAATTATTATTTAAAATTCTTACAATTATGGCCTTTCAACTTACTCAAATCAAAATAAAAGTTGAAGGTACAGATGGCGATATTATTTTCTCGAATCTGTCAATTAATCAGTACCTGGCCGATGTTAATTCATTTAACTTTACCTGGCGCCAACCAGAAGGTCAGTCTTCACTTTCCAATCATATCAACTTTTATAAAAAAAATCTTTCCAAAGAAGTTACCATTACCATTGATAACAATTTTACTTTTAAAGGAATTGTATATGCCATTAATTGTAATAACCAGGATACGCTTGGAGTTTCGTATGAAATAATAGGGAAGGGTTTATTTGTAAAGCTTGATGAAGTGCCTGAATGTTTTTCCTTTTTTAAACAAAAAATTGATAAAATATTTGACAAGGTAAATAATGCACAGGGTACCAAGCTAAAACTAAAACCCAAAAACGATAAGGAACTTTTTTATACAGTACAATATAATCAAACCGGGTTTGAATTTTACAGGATGATGGCTGCCAGATATGGAGAATGGCTTTATTACAACGGAACAGAATTGGTGTTGGGAGAGCCTGCGTCAGACAGTATATCCCTAAAGCAGGAAGAAGATATATTTGACCTGGACATTACTGCAAAACTTGTGAAAGCCCCAGAAAAAATTGCAGGTTTCGATCATTATAAAGGCAAAGCATCTGCCAATGAAAAAGCTGCAGCAGCCAAAGGAGGCAGTTTTATGGAAGCCAGTGTAAAAGCCGGTGAAAATGCTTATGGCAGTAAGCATGCCAACGCCTATTTTTCCAATGCTGCTACTCCCGATCTATTGAAGGATATAGGCAAGCTAAAACAACAGGCAGCAGCTGCAACTGCAGTGGTTTTAACTGCCCGTTCTTTTAACAGTAAAATAAAACTTGCCGGTAAAATAAAGATACTTGACGAAAAAGGTGGCAATGCCGGTGAATATATCATAACAGAAATTCATCATTCCGCAATATCTGATGCCAATTATCAGAATCATTTTGTAGCAATACCAGCCGAAACAGAAGTGCCGCCTTATACCAATCCTGCACTTTATCCAATATGCAAGCCTCAGGCTGCCATTGTTATAAGTAATGAAGATGATAAAGGTCTTGACCGGATTAAAGTACGCTTTCCCTGGCAGGATTCAAAAGATTCTACCCCCTGGATAAATGTACTAACCCCACACGCCGGTAAAGACAAAGGCATGCGTTTTTTACCCGAGGTTAATGAAGAAGTAATAGTTGGTTTCCAGGATAATAATGCCGAGCGGCCATTTGTAATGGGGGCTGTGCATACCGAACAAAATAAATCGGGTAACGATCATAAAACGAATAACCTTAAAGTTTTAGGTACAAAGACCGGCAGAAGAATTGAAATTGATGATGATAAAGGCTATATGTCTTTAGCAGATAATTATACCAAAGATTATCCTAAAAACGCAGTATATCAAAAGCGGAAGGACTCAGATACCACAATGGAAATTACTTCTTTTAAAGGAGAGAAGGATTTTTCGAATATTATTTTAAAGAATAAAGAAAGTCTGCATATTGTTGTTAGCCAGGGCTCTGCCGTAACAGAAATTATGCTGGATGCAAACAGCAAAAAGATCACCGTTACTTCAAAAGGAGATATTGAACTAATTGCCGATGGAAAAATTGACATGCAGGCCAAAGGGGATATTATTATGGAAGCTAAGGGTAAAATGACCTTAAAAGGAACTACTGGTGTGGAGATTACAGGGATGAAGATGGAGTTAAAGGCCGATACTACTATGGATGTAAAAGGTTTAACAACAACAGTAGAAGGCTCAACCAAAGCTGATTTTAAAGGAGGTATGATGGCATCTATAACTGCTGCATTGGTTAAGATAAATTAGCACATGCTTACTGCGTATTCTGAAAAAAAATACCAAAATTCATGACCAATTCAACAACTGTTCCCTTAAAAGGGTTTTTTACAACTCAAATTTATTTACAAGGGCAAACCTTGGCAGAAATTGAACGAAGATTGGGATTTGATAGCGGTCGTTTATCACAAGGTGCATGGTTTGCAGCCGCCACAGTATTACCTAACCCCGAAGATTTTGAATTTGCCGGCTACTCACAGGTTGCGGGCCATCGTACAAAAGAGCAGTACGGCGATATCAACGACCCAAAAAACAAAAATGAACAGGAGGCCTATGACAGGCAAAAGAAGAGTATAATCAATACCTGGAAAATATATGGCAGCAACAGGCTTATTAAAGTAATTCCAATGATTGGGCACAGTTACCAGATGGGGCTTGATTATCAGTATCCTCCGGGAAGTGGCATTCCGCAATGGAGAATAATAAAGCCCATTATTTGTAAAGGAATTTGTAAGGTTGATGATTATCCCAATGGCCGTTTCATTCCGGAAGAGGGGCTTGTGTTTACGAAATATGTATAGAATTTCTCAAAAGAATTTTAATCAGCATTTAAGATAATTAATGTTTAAAAAAAACAAATAGAATAAAAAGTATTTTTCACAATTTTAAAACCATTTTGTTTATGTCATCGGCAAATGAACTTCACATTATGAATTTAATGTGTACTGTTAGAGATCGTTTTAATGATCTAACTAAAAAGATTAATGAATCCGGTTACGAAGTTATTTTAACTAGTAGTTACCGTACAAGTGCAGAACAAAAAAAACTCTACAATGCGTATAAAAATCAAAGTGGCGGAAGAGCTGCTAAATCGTCAAAACATACATTAAAGATTGCGGTTGACTTAAATCTTAAAAAAAATGGCGTTTTATTAAAAAAGTCATCCTCTAGAGAAGAATGGGAAGCTTCTGGAATTCCTGCCATTGCTAAAAATATGGGATTTAGATGGGGAGGAGATTTTATTGGAAATTACGATCCGGTACATTTTGATTTGGGAAATGATTTTACTGTAAATAATTTAACCGGGGAACTCGAAAATGTTAATCCTACTGCAAATAACATGACATTTCAATGTTACATAGAAGATTTTCTTAAACATTTTGCTAAGTAATAAAATATTAAATTTATTTTCTCATTTTAATTGAATAGTTAGTAAATTATTTCCAATACCAAATCAAGAAAGTATTCTCATATTTTAATGAAATATATTGATTAAAAGAATTTTATCTTAATTAACTTCAATGGGAAAACCAGCAGCCAGAATTACTGATATGCATGTTTGCCCGATGGTAACCGGGTTAGTACCGCATGTGGGTGGGCCAATTATTGGGCCGGGTGTGCCAACTGTGCTTATAGGCGGTTTACCTGCGGCAGTAATGGGGGATATGTGTACTTGTGTTGGGCCGCCGGATACAATAATCCTTGGCTCGACAGGTGTAATGATTGGAGGGAAGCCTGCAGCGAGAATGGGAGACTCTTGTGCACATGGAGGGGTTATTACAATAGGGTTGCCAACTGTGTTGATTGGTGAAACTATGGGAGGTGGAGGGGCTTCTGTATCTGCACAATTAAGTCAAAATATGAATATTCTTACTAAGTCAGCTAAAGCAAATATATCTCAAGCTATTCGTTTCAAAGAAGCAAATAAAAACGGAAATGCATTTGTAAAGAAATGCAATATCTGCGGAAAATAATTTATTGTAATGCTAGTAATTAAAAGAAAACAAATAATTAAGCTGGAAGAAAAAAGGGTTGACAATTTTATTAATTCTATCATCTCGAATTTAATTGAGAAGCAGCCAGAAAAAATAAATGATCAAACAAATGAAAGCCTATATAAAAGAATCAAGGGATTAGTCTTTTGGGGCAGAAGCAAAGAATTAGAAAGTTCAAAAGACCTTGAAGATTTCGTGAATCTATGTTTTAAATATTGGGGTTTAGTGCATGAATTCAACGATCCGCAAATTTTAGAAATATTTAATTATCCTGATCGAAAACCCGAAGAAAAAATTATGCATTTTCATTATTATTTAGATACCAAATATGGCGGATAAACAAAGCGGAATATTAGTATATTCTCCGGATGAAAATAATCGTAAGACGCCGGTCGATAAAAAAAAAGAACTAGCTGGTAAGCAAAAAACACTTTCATCGGGTAAACCTAATGATATGAATGTATGTAACACTTCTGTGGGTTGTGTGGTTACCCATCCGAAAACAACCAAACCCAAATCAAATAAACAAAACAAAACGAAATGTGATTTTACAAATGTTAAAATAGTAAAAGGAGGAATTAGCAAAGTTATTACTGAGAATGGCCCCACACTTAAGGTTGTGAGTGGGTATAATAAAAATGTAAAAAAGATTCAATGTTCTATTGTTGGTATACAAGGTCCATGTCCAGATCATAATAATAAAACATTTGATTCTTTGGATGGCAAGCAGAGTAGTAATACTTCACTTGATTTTGATATTCATTCCGTTCCTTTCTATAAGATTTTCGATAATGAGGTAGTTTTTCCATGGAATGCTAAAACTTCTTCGTATAATGTTTCCGTTAATTGTTGCGATAAAAAAATACAACAAAAATTAGAAGTATATCCTGACGTTAAGATAGAATTAGATATTCCATTGGAGTTTGCGGCATCTAAAGAGACTGAGAAGGAAACAACAAGGAGTGGAAAAAATATGCACGTGTATACAACTCCAAAGGAAGAATATACGATCGAAGCAAAATACTCTGAAGATGGCCATGAGTGGAAAATAAGTCCATCGGTTAAGGAGAAGTTCAAAAAGTTAAAGGAATTAAGAGATATAACAGAGCGTTCACTTAAAGCACTAAGAGATGCTTTAGACGAGAGCATTAAATTTGAAGTGCTGTATCCTGCGGGAAAAATTCATCTCGACTTTGAGTGGAAAGAAAAAAAAACACCTTTTGAAGTAGGTTCTGAGTGGCATGCCCAATGTAGCCTAGATCCTTTAATAGGGGCTACACTTACTTTAGAGTTAGATGAACTGGCACTTAAGTTATATAGCGGTCCTATAGGGAATGTTTATTCAAAGATCAAAGCTTTCTTGGCAAATAGGAAAATTGAAATAAAATTTGAATTAGTTATTAAAGGAACGATCAAGATTGATGCTGGTCTTAAAAAAGAAATTGATCAGGGAGATGGCGTAAAAAGTGGAGCAGGAATTACAGGTAAAATTGAAGCTGATTTAAAAGCTAGTGCTGAGTTGAAGACTCAAATAATTATTAGTATTGACGCTACGGCACAAGCAGGAATAAAAACAGGGATCGAAGCTTCGGGAGGTCTTTATAGTGAATCTGAGGCATTAGACTTGGAACTGAATTTTAAGTTTCTTGGCATTAAATATTATTGGTCCTACCAGGTAAGTGGAGGCATAAAAAGAAAGAGTAAGAAAACGGAAAGCGAAATTCCGGCAGAATTTAAAAATAATAATGAAACGGTTTGGGTAGAACCCTCAGACCATCCTTTAACCATATCATTAGGATGAATTCAATTTACCAGTTTGAAATCGATGCAAATGGTTGCAATTATGAGCTTTGGCTCAATGATATTCGAGTAGATATTCAAATGAGCGACCACTCTATTGTATACTCTTTACCAGTAAACCAATGGATTAAGAAAGGAAAGAATTGTGTTGAAGTGAGTCTGGTTCCTTTAAGTAACGAAACCAAGCTTTCCACAAAATCTTATTTCAAATTAAAAATTGTAGAAGCTGAACTCAATAAAGGAAAAGCAGATCATCCAAAAGTTATAGTATCCTGGTCATCAAGTGATTTCCCAACCCTAACTAATAATCCCCTACAAGGCATAAAGTTTCCTACATATTTTGAAGCTTCAATAACATTCGATAATATGTTATTCCAAAGCCTGGAAAAGCTTGACCTAGGCTTCCGAGAAGTAAGTTCTGTATACAAGAAAGTGCATGCTCTTTTTGCAACTAAAGACTTAAAAGGATTACTTCAGTTAATGGACTTTAAAATTACTGAATTTTCAAAATCTTATTACGATAGTTATGAAGACGAGGTACAACGACAGACCTTTTTCATTGAAGATCTATTTAGTAAAAACTTACAACCCCTTGAGTTTAAAAATTATAAGATAAAATATTTCATGGATCAAAAAATTGTGTGCATTGAAGATAAGGAAGGTGATCAGCCAATTTTTTTTACTGATGATATTGATCAGGATTATACTTTTTATCCATTTTATTTTGGTAGAATTAAATCTTCAAATGGATTAATAATTGCAAATTAACTCCTAATATGACAAGCTCAATCGGTTATAATTTCTATTTAATAGATACAGCGAGCGAATACCAGGAACTGGATTTATTTTTTGATAATTCTGAAAGGCAAGAATGTCTTTTTACTGATTCACCTGCGGAAGTTTTGAAGTCGTTTGCTCCATATCTTTTTTCATACTCTAATTCGTCAATTATAAAGGAAAGCATTATTCAAAGTTGGGGAACCTCCTTAGGTATTCTTATGAAATCTGATTCAATATTTAATATTCTAATTCAACATCTCCGACGATTTATTATCGTTAGAACTGAATTAGAGGAGGAGGAGGAAGAAGAGCTCTACTTCCGCTTTTACGATCCCCGTGTACTCCGCATATTTTTACCCACCTGCGATGAAAA
>JBBRSV010000171.1:0-6894 GCA_038245055.1 Chitinophagales bacterium
GACTCTTAATCAGCGGGCCGTGTGTTCGAGCCACACCGGGGTCACTGATAATCGGACAGTTAGAAAGTAAAATTTATAACTGCTTTTTCATTGGATACCTCATTTGATACATGGTTTTTTTCAACTATTTCTTGATTATTAATAATTATTTAAAAAAGTTCTTTTAATAATTTTACTTTTTGCATCAGAAATGGGTGTTGCATTATTTAGAATTATGATTTTATAATAAAGAAACCAAAATCAGCTTTTTCTATAAATATTTATCAAGCAGATTTTGCGCAACAGAGATACCTTTCGAAAATAAAAAGACAATATTACTTCATTGGTTTTTTTGGAGAAGCCATGCGAAGGAACATCTCCTCAGGTATTTCAGATTGATTGCGCATGATATCTTTTTTAAGTCGCAAATTTATACTTACCTGTCTTCCATAAAAAAATGTGGCTGAACAGAGGGATACGAACTGGTGTTCTTCTCATAAAAGTTCTCTTGTGAGAGTCGATAGGTTTTCCTATCAGAAATATCCCACCTTTCCGGATCGTATTCTTTATTTACACCTTTTGAATTTAAAGCGTCCAAACTGCGAAAAAATGACGCCAGCGTTATGTCTTTAATATTTTTATATCCCCACGCCTGCATGATGTCGATTGTACTATTGAGTATTTCAGTGCGAAATTTCTCCATGCATTGCGGAGAAAATCGGGTTGACCCGATGCCGTCTGTTTGATAAGGTTTATCACCACTTGTAAGACAGTTTCGCATACTGATGGCATCCGCACCTAATGCACGAAGTTTTAATACATCAAATGCTGTATTGATTTCGGAAGCGGCAATTATTTTAATTTCTTTAGAAAGACCGCATTGCTCAAGAGTTTTTGAAACAAACAGTAACGCTTCAAACAAAGGTATACCATGATTGGTGGTCATATTATTCAACATAATATTTTCCTTCCCACAACCTTCTACAACAATAAAATCAGGTATTATATGTGTCTTACAAAAAGCATAGCACATTTCATAAAATTCCTTTTTATCCTTAATGCAAATGCTTATACCGACAGGCTTTTTACCGGAAAGTTGCCTTAACGAGTCCAGAAATATCACCATACTTTCCGCATTACTAAATGCTGTATGTTTAACATTTGAACCTGTATGTTTCCAATCGCTTGTTTGTTTTGAATAAGAAATTTTTCTCGCGAAAATATTAGCTCTATCATTAAACCCTGATAATTTCAATTCAATCATTTTCACATTTGGCCTTACGGCGTTTATTTTAAAAGCTTCAGCGTGAAACTTAAAATTGTAGTCTCTGCAGCCGGCATAATCTGGCCCTATCCTCCATATGGAATCGTTGATAAATAAACCTTCATTCAACCTTTGCATCATGTCCTGCACATAATCATTGTCTTCAGATAATACAATTTGTTTAGGGATATATTTAATGTTCTGACCTGCACTTACAGACTCAAAACAAATTATGCTGGAAAGATATCGCTGAGTACAATAGCTATTGCCAAATAACACTTTCAATCCGTCGGACTTAATCCCGCGAGGGAAAATTGACTGATCGTTCTCTTTGATTTTGAAATTACTATCGTTTATTTTTCTATTCTTAATTGCTTTTTGGGAAATTATTCTTTCATAATAAATCACGAATACTAATGCAGGAATTAACAATAGCAACAACCAATAAAAATCCTGATTATTAGTGTATGCGATTTTTATAACTATTACATTTATTATTACAAACACCAACAGAAAGCCACGACTAAACGAAAAAGTCTTTTTATCTTGAAACATGTTTACAGAATTTAAATTTTAGGAAATAGACATAGTTTGTCTTCTGGTAAGTAGTTTTGTTTTATTTCTTCTCAGGATTTCCTGCAAAATATTTACCGACTGAGAAACAGATTTTTGATACTCTCCTGTACTTTTTTTTACAAAATGATCATAACCTGGTACCACCAGTCTTATCTCACATAATTTATTTTCGGGTTTTTTACTTTCTCCTTTTCGCAATACCACATTCGCACGAATAATACTATCGTATTGCCTGAATAATTTACTTACTTTATTTTTTATAAAAGTCTCCAAAGCCTTGCCTGTCTTAAAATCCACAGATTTAATAATGATATCCATAACGTTTTATTTGAGAATGATAAATATTGTAAACAAGGAATTTCCAGTTTACCTTTCCTTTTCTCAAAATTAAACTGCGGGTATTAGAGGGAGATTAAGAACAGATTAGAAAGCAATTAAATATTATTTGCGTCGTACATTTTCAGCGACGGGAAGCCGCATTAAAACGATGGTACCTTTTCCAACAATGGAGTTAACTTTTATCTCGCCTTTGTGCATTTTAATAATGCGGTAAACTAAAGGCAGTCCTACACCAAACCCGCTAATAGTCTTGCTGTCTTCAGTTCTGTAAAATGGCTGAAAAATATTCTTTAAATCATTTTCAGAGATACCTTTTCCCTGGTCTTCTATAGAAATAATTATTTCTTTTGACTCAACTGATAATTTTATTTTAGCAAGATGATTAATCGAATATTTACATGCATTGGTAACAACATTTTTTATAGCCGTAAATAATAATTCGGCATTACCAAACACCAATAATCTTTCTGCATTTTCGGGCAATTGTTCAAACTCCAGCTTCACAGAATATTCGTTGTTCATTTTGGTAATCTCACCCGGAAGCTGCATCAGGATTTCATCAATTCTTATTGAATTAATTTCGATTCCTCCTTTAATACCCCAGCCGGTTGCAAACTCCAATAAAGTTTGCGTGAGCTTAGCCAAATTGCGTACATCCTGGTAGACCGATTGCATTACACCACGATATTCCTTAGCCTCCCTGTTTCTTTGCAATGACACTTCCAACTGGCTGGAAATAGAGGTTAGCGGCGTTGATAATTCATGCGAGGCAGAAGAAATAAAACGCCGCTGCAACTCAAAACTTTGCTGTAGGCGATTTAATAATTCATTTAAAGTTCTGGTAAGGTAGTTCCATTCATCTTTTGCATTTCCGGATTTAATTCTATGTTCCAGGTTCTGGGCAGAAATATCATTTACATCGTCAGCGATCTTCCTGATTGGCTTCAATAAAATTCTTGAAAAAAGATATCCTGACGTAAACGCAATTAAATTGCCGCAGATGAAACTTATCAACAAAATAATTTTAAGATGGTTCAGGTTTCTTTTACCTTCCTCATCAAATGCAGCCGCCACAATGACCCGGCGGTTATTATTCATAACATCATAACAGGCTATGGCTTCCCTGTTTCCAACAGTAAAAAAATATTTCTTATGCGTTCTCGCTTTATTCAATATGTCATCCGTAACATATAAAGTATCATTTTGTATATCACTATTTTCATACATTCTCTCATTACGTGAATTATATACCTGAATGGTTTTGTTTTTCATTGGTATTACGGTGATGGAATTAATTTTCTTCATCAAAGTTTGCCCGAAGATTCCGGGCTCATTAAGCATATTGGCTGTTGTTAAAGCCTGGTTGGTTAAATGCGCTTTGATATTTTCTAATCTGATACTATAAAAAAAATAATAGATAAAGCCACAAAATATTGCCAGCAATACACCTATTATAAAACTAAACAATAATGTTATTTTAATTCTTACATGCATTAGTGGTCTTTTAAAATATATCCCATACCCACGTGGGTTTGTATTAATTTTTGTTCAAAATGTTTGTCCACCTTATTACGGAGATAGCTTATGTAAACATCAATTACATTGGTGTTGGTTTCAAAGTCAACGTCCCACACATTAATCGCGATATCTACTCTTGAAACAAGCCTGTTTTTATTACGAAGCAGGTATTCTAATAGCTGAAATTCTTTGGCTGTGAGATTAATTATTCTGGCGCTTCTCTTCACCTCCTTACTGTCAAGATTCATTTCCAGGTCAGCGGCTTTAAGAATATTTCCAACAGGAACATTTTTTCCTGTAGTGCGTTTTAGCAAGGATCTTATTTTAAGAAGTAGCTCCTTAAACTCAAATGGCTTAACCATATAATCATCAGCGCCTGATTCATAGCCTTCAATTTTATCATTCAAAGCGCTCATTGAGGTGAGCATAAGAACAGGAATATTCTGGTTCCGTTCACGAATTAATTTGCATAATTCATAACCATTTATGCCCGGCAAGTTTATATCAAGAATAACAAGATCAAAATCATTGGCACAAAATAAATGATAGCCTAATTTACCATCATACGCTACTTCAACATCGAAACCTCTTTCATTAAGCCCAAACTGAAGGGTATCAGCAATTTTTTTTTCATCTTCAACAATTAATAATCTCCTTGCGTCCATATAATATGAAATTGTCAATAATTGAGGCAATTTACTTCTTATCATTTTACATGAGAAAAAATCAATGCTATTCTAATCACATTCTAATGTTCGCTTAATACCACTCTAATAGCCCGGATATAACTTTGAGATAAGTAAATCATGCCAAAAAAAAATTGATATGGATACACTACAATTCGCGGGAACTGAAAGGGCCGTTGCTAACAAAAGATATCATGACACCGAAATTTCAAAAAAAAATCGTACCGGAATTGAAAGCACCGGTAAAAATAACTTTGTAATTTATGTAAAGGAGGAGGGACTAAAAAAGTCGCTTCAACCATTTAATGTTTTCAAAACAATACCACGTGACGACTTTGAAAAATGGGATATTGATTTCCTGGTTGAATACCTAAAAACGCATCATGGTTTTATTAGAAAAAATGCTGCGCTGATTTATGACGGGGCGCAAAAAGTCTTTTACCGTCACTGCGAGAATCACCCGGAGTTGATAACACTCACAGAGGTTATCTTTCTGTTCCTTCATGATTTACTAAATCAAATGAGAAAAGAAGAATTTTTTTTCGCTTACATCAGGCAAATATCAAAAACAAAAAGACAACTGCAAACGCCTGGAAATGCCGACCTAAAAGTTGTGAATGACACTATAAAGTTGTTGCGAAATGACCAGGAAAAGTCATTGAATTATTTAAAAGCAATCTGTCAAATAACCGGTAATTATAGAATACCATCCGATGCCTGCCTCTCTTATAAATCCCTGTTTGAAAAGCTGAAGGAATTTGAAGAAGACCTGATCGTTCATTTCCATTTGGAAAAAGATATTCTATTCCTAAGGCTATCAGCCTTTGATCATAAAAATACAGAGCAAATAAAAATATTGAAATACTCAGACGATGATGTTTAATAAAAATTGCATACGAACCAGGTTAAGAAGATTATATAAAAGAGCTGATTGAATTTCTGAACGAAAGATTGCCCTCTTTTTATTATTAAAAAATATTCCGGTTTGTTGTATCCTTTTTTCATTATCTAACTCCAATTATCATAAACAAGAATTAAAATAATCATGAAAAGTAACCGTCCGTTTAAAGTCTTGGTGGCCAGCGCAATTGCCTTTTTAATTATATTTTCAATTCCTGTCTTTGCCCAGGAAAACCCCAAACTTTCCAATGCTGAAGTGGCTTCCGTTATGGTTTTGGCTAATCAACTATATATAGAATATGCAGCAATTGCGCAGCAAAAAACAAAAAATGTTGATATTTTAAAATTTGCAAAAAAAATTGAGGAGGACCACAAAATTATAAAGGATAATGTTGTAGCAGTAGTATATAAAATAAAAGTGGCCCCAAAAGGCAATGTGGTAAGTCAAAAATTATGGGAAGATGCAGTCCAAACAAAGATAATGTTGCGATCTGAATCTGGTAAAGCTTTCAACAAAGCGTACATTGATAACGAAGTTGCTTATCACAAAACTGTAATAAACATTTTAGAAAATACTTTAATTCCTAACATGGAAAATCAAGAATTACATGTACTGCTGCAAAATATTGTTCCAACCCTAAAAGCTCATTTGAAATATGCTATAGAGATGCAAAACAAAATAGCATAATAATAACAAACTATTAAAGTGAAAAAAAAAGTAAAACTAATGGTATGATCAGGCAATTTGAAAAATTAACAGTTGAGGAACGGGGACAATTACTGAAAGCTCCCGTTTTGGTATCGATACTTGCATCTTCTTCTTATAATAAAGTAAACAAAATTCAAAAAGCTGATGCTATTAAGTTAGCCCATCTGAAGACGTTTACGGCCGCTCCTTTATTGATTCCTTATTATATTGAAGTGGAAAAAAATTTTAAGGAACAATTTGTAGCCACAATAAAACAATATTTCCCGTTTGATGAGGTTAAACGAATTGCTCTTAAGAAAGAAATAGACACGGTCAATCTTACGATTGAAAAATTGGATAAGGAATATGCACAGGCGTTAAATAAAAGTCTTGAAAAATATACCAACCATGTAAAAAGGGCAGCTCATACTGTTTTCATGGATTTTATTTTTCCGCTTCCTATGCCCGGTTTAACGGACTAAGCACATCAGTCATTGTAGTAAGGGTTCCAGATAGCGTAGTGGCTAATGAAAGGCAATCCTGGTAAAATAAAATATGAATCTATGTTTAATTATGCAGCAATCCCGCCCGGCAGTCCTGGTATTCCAGGCCGATGGACGTCAAGCGCCAAGTCTGGTGTTGGCAAGGCATTGAACTCGTTATCCCGGGTTAGTTTTACAATAAGTCATGGCATTATCAATGAAGTATATTTTCCAAGAGAAGATGAAGCGTGTACAAGAGACATTGAATTGATCGTAACTGATGGAAAAGATTTTTTTTCTGAAGAAAAAAGAGATACCCATCATTTCACTGAAACGATGGGCGATGGAATACCTGCGTATCAAATTACCAATGAATGCTTACAAAAAAAATATACAATTAAAAAAGAGATCATAACAGATCCCCTGCGAAATACGCTGTTGCAGAAAATAGAATTTTTGCCA
>JBBRSV010000172.1:0-6813 GCA_038245055.1 Chitinophagales bacterium
AGTGAATGAATTGACTGTTATAAACTGGAAGCAAAGGCTTGCCGTGGAAAGGCTTTTAATAAAATCAGATAAAATTTTATCTATTTTAAAAAAAACTAATTTTCATTGGGAAGAAACTTTTTGGTGGATTATCGCTTCAAACTTTGGCCTTAAAGTGAACAGTGATTTTTTTCAACGAATAGCAATGGCTTTACCAGTATCTGTGCTGGCAAAGCATAAAAATAATATTCATCAAATTGAAGCCTTATTGTTTGGCACTGCTGGCATGCTTAACCAGGACTTTAAGGATAAATATCCCCTTATGTTGCAAAAGGAATTTACGTTTTATCAAAAAAAATACAAGATCCAATCAATAGAAGGAGCGCCTTCATATTTAAGAATGAGGCCAGCTAATTTTCCGTCGCTCAGGCTCGCACAGTTAGCCATCTTAATCCATGAAAGCGAACACCTTTTTTCAAAAATAAAAGAAGCGGCATCAGTTAGCGAAGTAAAAAAAATGCTTGATGTAACTGCTAACGATTATTGGCATTACCATTATATTTTTGACGAAGCCTCAGATTATAAAAAGAAAAATCTCGGAATTCAAATGATAAATAATATTATCATCAATACGATTGTTCCTGTACTTTTCGCATATGGATTGCATAATAATGACCAGGCTTATAAAGACAAAGCGATGAAATGGCTCGAAGAAATTTCTCCGGAGAAAAATGGAATAACAAAAGGCTTTGAGGCGCTTAATTTTTTAAATAAAAGTGCTTTTGATTCACAAGCGCTCATCCAATTGAAAAATGAGTATTGCAATAAAAAACGTTGCCTTATTTGTGCAATTGGAAATTCATTATTAAAAAGAGATTCTTAAGAGTTCTTTTATAACCAGATAATTGCAGTAGAAGCTTTTTTGGGTTTAATATCCGGAAGATAATTTATAAAGTTGTCATAAACTTTATTCCCATTTATAATTTATAACCAATTCAATATTTGGATTAATACTTTTCATTACCGGGCAATTGTCTCCCGCCAGCTCTAAACTTTTTCTATTCGTTTCATCAGAAATTGCAGGCAATAAAACATCAACTTCAATTTTACCAACCCTACGCGGATTTGGCAACATGTGTTTAGTCACGTTTGCCGTGGCATTTGTAATGTCCGCCTGTAGTGCATTCGCTTTAATTCCCATGGTGGTTAGCATGCAAGTTGCCAGGGAAACGCAAAATAAATCTGTCGGTGAAAACTTTTCACCCTTTCCCATGTTATCAACCGGAGCATCAGTTTCTATATCAGTTCCGCTTTGCGTATGCTTTGCCGCGCAACGCAAATTTCCGATGTATTTTATTGAAGCAGTCATAGTGTTTTTTTGCATAAATTTACACCCGTAAACCTCAACAATTTTACATGAGAAAATTAATTTTCTTAATTTTTATTTTATTCGCTTCTATTGGAGTTTTTGCTCAAAAATCTAAAAAACAACGCCAGGCTGAAAAGCGTGCCCGTATTGATACCCTGGTAAAGGAGGAGGAGGAAGGAGTAATTGCTTACAAAAAAAGTTTTGTATTTGGCCTCAAGCTGGTAAATGATGGTTATGGTGCTTTTTTAGAATTGGGAAGAGCAAGCTCGGTTAAAAAAGGCATGTTATATCAGCTTGAATTTGCCGAGCGTAAGAATATTAAAGAAGACAAACAGAGTAACCCTTTCATAAATTCAATTCCATATATATATGGTAAAGAAAATTTCTTTTACCAGGTAAAGTTAGGCGCTCAACGGCAAATTTTATTAGGTAATAAATCAAATAAAAATGGAGTAAGCATTACCGGAAATTATGGTGGCGGGCTTTCTCTTGCATTGCTAAGACCTTATTATTTACAGGTACAAAAAGGAAATGATTTTGTTTATGTAAAATACAATTCTCCGGATAGCAGTCTTTTTTTAAATGGGCCAGTAGTTGGCGGCCCTACCTTTGGAAAAGGGTGGAGTGATATAACAGTAACGCCTGGGGTTTACGCTAAGACATCCGTACGTTTTGACTATGGAAAATATAATGAAATAGTATCTGCTATAGAAGTTGGCGTTACGGCTGAATACTATTCAAAAAAGATCCCAATACTTTTGCAGATATCGCAAAAGCAATTTTTCTTCAGCGGGTATGTAGCGATATTATTTGGTAAAAGGAAGTAAGGGTATCTGTTTTTCTTGAATTAAAAAATTCTTCATTTTAGGAATATAATATTAATGAGCGAGCAAATAATTTTAGAACAAGTGGAAGTAAAACCAAAAAAGCCAAGTTGGCTTAGGGTGAAATTGCCGATAGGCGAAGAATATAAGCATGTAAGAAACCTAGTAGATAAAAATAAACTGCATACCATTTGTGAGAGTGGAAATTGCCCGAACATGGGTGAATGCTGGGGAGAAGGTACTGCAACATTTATGATCCTGGGAAACATTTGCACCAGGAGTTGCGGCTTTTGTGCTGTAGCAACGGGCAGGCCATTGTCGGTGGATTGGGATGAACCCCAGCGTGTTGCAGAGGCAATCCATCTTATGAAAGTAAAACATGCCGTTATAACTTCCGTCGACAGAGATGAAATAAAAGACGGTGGGTCGATAATTTGGTATAATACAATTAAAGCTGTGCGGGCATTAAATCCTTCAACAACGCTGGAAACGCTTATACCGGATTTCAAAGCTGAAAAAGAAAATATTCAAAGAATTATTGACGCCGCACCTGATGTCGTGAGTCATAATATTGAAACCGTTGAGCGTTTAACCCGCACCGTTAGAATTCAGGCAAAATATTGGCGCAGCATGGAGACGTTGCGGATTTTAAAAGATGGCGGCATGCGCACTAAAAGCGGTATCATGCTTGGGCTTGGCGAAGAAAAAGATGAGGTAATTCAAACGATGCGTGATTTAAGAGAAAGCCATGTGGATGTTATTACAATTGGACAATATCTGCAACCATCAAAAAAGCATTTATCAGTAAATAGATTTGTTCATCCAGATGAATTTGCTGCGTATAGGCATATAGGTTATGAACTTGGATTTGACTATGTTGAAAGCGGTCCGCTCGTTCGTTCATCCTATCATTCTAACAAACATGTAATCGCAGGATGGGGCAGAAGCCAATGGGAATTGAATGGATAATAACAACAAAAATTAACGCTCAATTTCAGCGAAGCATTTTCAACCATTCCTCTTGTAAGTGAATAAAAATTTATTTTAAATGGTCTCAGGCTTAATTTCCCAAACCAGGGCGCTTGCTCCAAGTATAGCCGCATCAGATTCTTTCAACTCACTAAATAATAATTTTATTTTATCCTGGTAAATAGGAAGCAGGTTCTTTTCCATATTTTTCTTGACAGGATCCATCAACATTTTGCCAGCCTTACAAACGCCACCAAATAAAATTATGGCTTCGGGAGAAGAAAACATTACAAAATTTGCCAATGCTTCGCCCAGTATTTGCCCGGTAAATTTGAAAACTTCTTTGGCAATTTTATCGCCTTTTGCAGCCGCTTCATACACCGCTTTTGCATCAATTTTTTTCTGAGGAATATTCCTTAATAAGCTCTCTTCGCTTTTCCTTTCATCCAATAATTCTTTGGCGGTAAAGGAAATTCCGGTTGCTGAGGCATAGGTCTCCAGGCTTCCTTTCATTCCTGTTCCTGCATGTAAGCGTCCACCTGGTCTTATTATCGTATGGCCCAGTTCTCCTGCAAAACCGTCATTACCGTAAATCAGGTGACCGTTAGCAACAATGCCGCTGCCAACGCCGGTGCCTAGTGTTATCATTATAAAATCCCTCATTCCCCTGGCAGCGCCATACATCATTTCTCCCACAGCAGCCGCATTCGCATCATTGGTTAATGTGCATGGTTTTTTAAATTTTTTGCTAATCAGTTTTGCCAGTGGAATAACTCCTGTCCATTGAAGATTTGGAGCGTACTCAATTGTTCCATTATAATAGTTTCCATTGGGTGCCCCAACGCCTATACCCTTAATAAGCTCATCGCCTCCAATTTCCTTTATTGCTGGTTTAAGCTCGTCGTATAATTGGTCAATAAAATCTTCAATATTAGTATGTTTCGTGGTGGAAATATCTCCGCGGTTGGAAATTTCCCCGCGATGATTTACAATACCAAATTTCGTGTTGGTTCCGCCCACATCAATACCAATCGCATATTCCAATTGTAATTCCATATTATAATTTACATTTTTTTAATATTAAGCAGGCACGGCTTCAAGAGCTCCTTCGGGCGCACTAGCTTCGGCGCTTTCATCTATTACAGTATCGTAATCGATTCCTTGCCTTTTTAAAATTCCCTTTACTACAAATGCAAAGATGGTAATATAGGCAAAACAAACTACAGGAACCCAATAAGAATGATGAATTCCGTACCCTACAATATCGCTTTTTGATTGGAGAAAGTCGGCTAATTTGCCCTGAATTGGAGGAATTATCCCTCCACCTAATATCATCATAATCAAAAATGCCGCACCTTGCGTAGTATATTTCCCCAAACCAGCAATTGACAAAGCAAAAATAGATGGCCACATAATTGAACAAAACAGACCGCCACTTAAAAATGCGTATATGGCAATTGTTCCTGTTGAAAATAGTCCAATCAACATAGAAATCATGCCCAGCATTCCAAAAATTAATAATGTACGTGCTGGTTTATTATTGCTAACATAGAAAGCCCCAATCTGAATAAGCACACATACAATATAATAGTATAAAATATTTATATCGTGTTTTGAAAGTGCATTAACTGCAAGCACAATCGCGAAGGCAATCAATGGAACAACAAAAGTAAGAATCTGCTTGGTCGCAGGTTTCAGATCAAAGGCGGATATTGAACCAACCCATCTTCCAATCATTAAACTTCCCCAATACATCGAAACGAATACCGCAGCTTGTGAAGATTGAAACCCACCGAAATCAGGTTGTTTCAAAAGTTCGCTCAGGTTGCTTACGATGGTAACTTCTACACCAACATATACGAAAAGTGCCAGCATGCCTAAAACCAATTGAGGATATTTCATAGCGCCCCAGCCTTCAGGATTTTTCTTTGCGCTCATATTGGAAACCAATAAGCCGATTACTACAACAGCAAGTGCTCCGAACAGCCACTTCATGCGGTAGGTTTCAAGATCATGTCTTTCAACAACACCCAACGTTGCTGCATCTGTTTTATAACTATTAAAAACAGGTACAAACATTATAATTAAGAGACCTGTCATTATTAATAAAGAGTAAAGAGCTTTGTTGGCTTTCTCTGTTTTTTCGGTAGAAATACCTGAAGGCACTTTTTTAGAAAAATAAAACAGCGCAGCAGCTCCTATAAAAAGTATACATACGCCTGAATAAAGAACGATCACTTTACTAAGGCCAAGAGATGCGATTTTTTCATCAGGTATTGTAGCGGTTGTTCCAAATAAGGCGAAGGCAACGATAAGTGGCCCGATCATAGTTCCGAAGGAATTTATTCCTCCGCCAAGGTTAACACGGCTTGTTCCGGTGGTTGGGTCGCCAAGTGAAATAGCGAAAGGTTGTGCTGCTGTTTGTTGTAAAGAAAAGCCCAATGCAACAATGAAAAGGCCTACCAACATTCCTGTAAATGTATTTGCGTTTACAGCTATAATCATCGCTATTGCACCCAGGGCGGAAAAAAGCAATCCATAAACGATACTTTGCTTATAACCCCATTTAGCTACCAAATCTTTTCCGCCAAATGAGCCATAAGCGAATAAAGCGAGGGCACCAAGATAATATGCGAGGTAAAATGCGAAATCAATCAACTGGCTTTGAAATTGATCTAATTGAAAATAATGTTTACAAAATGGTATGAATACGCTGTTACCGGCAGCAATAAATCCCCAGAAGAAAAAAACCGTTACTAAAGTACTAAGGGCTCCATAATTCGTAGGCTGAAATTTGCCGCCTGTTACTTTCGGAGCCGAATAATTCATAGAAGGAGTAGCCATCGTTTACTATTTTAAAAATGAAAGTAGTTTATTTTTCCAAGGTATGAATTTTCATTATTAATTTTTTAATAAGAAAATGATTGTTAATTTGACAAAATAATTTTAAGGTATGGAAATTATTCATGTAAGCGCTGAATGCTACCCCGTGGCGAAAGCGGGCGGCCTTGGCGATGTAGTTGGCGCATTGCCCAAATATCAAAATGACCTTGGGCATATTGCTAAAGTCGTAATGCCCATGTATCGCACAAAATTTTTGTATGAAAACAGTTTTGATGTGGTTCATAAAGGAGGATTTGGTGTAGCGAATTATTGGTTCGATTATACCATCATCAAAGAATCAAACAATGTTACAGGATTTGATCTTTACCTCGTAGATATTTATGGGATACTCGATCGAGAAAAAATTTACGGGTATGATGATGATTCTTTAAGATTTACTGCCTTTCAAATAGCCGTGGTAGATTGGTTAAGTAAATGGAACCATCAGCCGGATATTGTTCACGTTCACGATCACCAGGCCGCCCTCATACCTTTTATGATGCAGCATTGTTACGCTTACCGTCATTTGTCGTATATTAAAACAATCCTCACCATACATAATGCGCAATACCAGGGCTGGATGGATTGGGATAAATCGAATTATATTCCTGATTGGGATAAGTGGAAATCTGGTTTACTTGAATGGGAAGATACCATTAACCCGCTTGCATGTGGTATAAGATGTGCTGCAAAAGTTTCAACCGTTAGCCCCGGTTATTTGGAGGAATTAAGATATGATGCGAACGGACTTGAAAAATTATTTGATTATGAAAGAGGTAAATGTATTGG
>JBBRSV010000173.1:0-6792 GCA_038245055.1 Chitinophagales bacterium
AAAATTTGAAGACATTGGAGATAGCATTGATGGTAATGCACCTACTTTTTCCAACGGTGCAGTGTACGCAGATTTTGACAACGATGGCGACTTAGATGTAGTGGTAAATAACCTGGAAGACCCTGTAACATTATATGAAAATGTGAGCAACGATAAAAAAGCGAAACCCTATATCGATATAAAATTAAAAGGTACTTCGAAGAATATAAATGCACTGGGGGCAAAAGTTTTGGTATATGATAGTAATGAAGTAAGAACGTATGAAAAGTATCCGGCGAGAGGGTTTCAGTCGAGCATGGAAATACCAATTCATATAGGTTTATATAAAACAAAGGTCGATTCCATTTTATTGATATGGCCTGATAATACTTATCAAACTGTTGTATGGAAAAATGCTGTTTCTTCTCAAATTACTATTCAGCACACGCCGGGCCTGCCAAAATTTGATTATAGCCGTTTAACAAATCGTTTGCCAAACCCCACAAGAAAAATGGTTGACATAACTAAAGAGGTAAACCTGGCTTTTGACCATATAGAAAATCCATTCAACGAATTTGACAGGGAACCTTTAATACCTTTTATGGTATCGCGCGAAGGTCCTGCATTGGCAGTGGGGGATGCTAACGGTGATGGGTTAGACGATGTTTTTATTGGTTCATCAAAAGGATATAAAAGCGCAATATTTTTTCAAAGACCGGGCGGCAAGTTTGAAAAATCCAATCAACCGGAATTAGATGCCGATAGTACTTATGAAGACGTTGATGCCACGTGGATTGATGTAAATAATGATGGTAAAACTGACCTGGTCATTGCTACCGGAGGTAATGAATATTATGGTAATGATCCGTACCAGCAACCCCGAGTTTACCTGAATGATGGCCACGAACACTTTACAAAACTGGATCATGCTTTTGACAATATATTTCTAACAGCATCCTGCGTGGTACCTTATGATTTTAACGGGGATGGTTATCCGGACCTTTTTATTGGTGGAAGAGCCGTGCCGTGGGAATATGGGCGGGTGCCACAATCCTATCTGCTGGAAAATGATAAGCATGGACATTTTATTGATGTTACAAAAAAATACAACGATGAGCTTTCAAAGATTGGATTTGTAAAAAGCGCCTTGTGGTACGACCTGAATAAAGACGGACGTAAAGATTTAATTATTACTTTGGAATGGGGCGGCGTGTGTGTTTTTCTCAACCAAAACGGAAGCTTTAAAAAACAAATCCTTACGGATAAAAAAGGGTGGTGGAATTTCGCACTGCCTGTTGACGTAAACGGCGATGGAAATATCGATCTCATAGCTGGTAACGAAGGCCTGAACAACCGGCTTACGACTTCGTCTACAGAGCCCGTTAGGTTGTATTATAATGACTTTGATGATAATGGTAAAAAGGAGCAGGTACTTACCTACTATCTGGATGGCCATGAAATTCCGTTTGCGAATAAGGATGAACTGCAGAAACAAATACCGGTAATAAAAAAGAGATTCTTATATGCAGCAGATTTTGCAAAGGCGCGCCTCGATGAAATCTTTTCGGTAGATAAATTACAAAACGCCGAAGTGCTGACTGCTAATTATTTTTCAAATTCAATTTTGATAAATAATGGAAATTTAAATTTTGCCACAAAACCATTGCCGTGGCTTGCACAGTTGAGCCCGTTTAAGGATGCAATTGTTGTAAATGCAAACAATGATAGCCTACCTGATATTTTATTGGTTGGGAATTTTTATGATAATAATATTCAAATGGGTAGAAATGATGCCGACTTTGGGACAATTCTTCTAAATAAAGGCAATGGAGAATTTACTTGTGAAACGATAAATGGCTTGCAAATAAAGGGAGAAGTGCGTCACATAAAAAAGATAAATATTGGAAAGCAGGAGGCATTTATTCTTGCAAGAAATAATGACAGTGTTATGGTGATAAAATTCGCGGATTCAAAATAATTAAAATACCGGGTAATAAATCTTAGTGATCCATTTTGAAGTATCAGGTTCGGTCATCCTGTTAGTAATTAAGGATTCAAAGGGAATTGCAGGTGAAGACATTTGGTTATCTGTCATAAAAATTCCTAATTTCCGTAGTGCATCCCTGGCGGTAAAAGTTCCTCCTTTCACTTCTGCGACGAGAATCTTACCCGGTACCATTCTTTTCATTGCATAAATGCTATTTCCCGAAATCTCGTTGTTAACTGGTATGGCAATCGTTGTATGAAATAAACCGCTATCCTGCCATACATGAAGCATAGGAAAATTAGTTTCAATTGCATTATTATTTGAAATGTAGGATTTAAGGTCATCTATTATGCTATAGATCTTTGATGTTGAAGGAAATTCGGTTGCGGAAAATTTTGTTGTTACCAGGATGGTATCTTTCACTATTTCCTGGCCAATCTTCAATCCATAAACCTTCTCTGGATCTTCTAAGAAAGCCTTCATATTTTGAAGGATATCTTCCTCATTTTTATTTATTTTTCTTGTTTCATTATAAAGGTGAATTCTGCTCAGTGGATTTGAATTTGTCTTCAAAGAATAGACCCATTCCGCCTGCACACTATTTAGGTTTAGAGGAACAAAAAGAATTGTTCCCTCCGCCGAAAGCCCGTTGGACGTGGCTTTAACAATAATCGAATTATAGCGCTCTGCTGAAACTGAGTAATTAATGTCTTTATAATTGAACGAATTCTTATTTGAGGAAGTATCATTCGACATCGTTCCGGGCCACCAGCTAGGCCATTTATTTTTTACCAAAATAAAACGATTGACACTATTTATACTACAATAAATTTTCACGATTTTTGAACTTGTTACTTCCTTTGGAAAAAAAATGTATACCGAAATAAATAATAACCCTATCAAAACTATCACCAGTAACAGCCATCTTTTCATTTCTAATTTTTTAAATTGCTGCAAAGTACTTAATCAAAGTTTAAAGAGTTGGATTAACAATTATAACCAATTCTTAATTTCGTTTCATTGCTGTTAGCGGTTTATCATTTCAATTAATGCAAATAGTTTAATTTACAAATCTTAATCCCGAAATAAATATCGATAGCTATATGAAAAAATTATTTTGCTGTGTTATAATAAGTTGCTCCTTCTTTTTTTCTTTCTCCCAAAAAATTGATACCTGGAAGATTGTCGCGGATAAAATAGATCCGGCCGATTACTATGGAGAAACGGTAGCTAATGGAGTAATTGGAATAGTGTCCTCATCAGAACCATTAAAATGTAAAGATGTTGTTTTGAATGGTGCGTATGATCAATACGGACGTGGGCGCGTTAGTAACTTTTTAAAAGGTTTCAACCTTGTGAATATGAACCTCGACGTTGATGGGTATCGCATTGGTACCGCAGATGCAAAAAATATGCATCAGGTGTTGGATATGAAGCATGCAAATCTTACTACCACATTTGATTTCCAGGACAAGGCGACGATATCTTATACCTATTATGCGTTGCGTAATCTGCCTTATACAGTTTTAGTAGATGTTACGATTAAGGCGAAGAAAGATATAGAAATTATTCCCGCCAGTGTAATGGAAGCGCCCGATGATTTAAAAGATGTGCAGAATTATTATAACCAAATTGACCGCCCGCATGTAGAATTAAGTTTGCTTTCATCCATTGCTAAAAGTCCTACCGGTAAATTAACGCTCGCGGCCTCAACTACATTTCTTTTTGATGAACCTAACGGTTCGCAACCTGAACTCATTCATGAAATGTGGGACAACAACATGCACCTTGCAAAATTTAAAAAGAATATGAAAGCCGGTGCAACCTATCACTTTGCTATTGCCGGGGCTTCCATTACAACCGCGCAACATGACGACCCCTTAAATGAAGCCGAGCGCTATGTTATTTATGCAAAATTACAAGGCACTGAAAGATTAAAACAGTTCCATAATGCGGCCTGGGATGACATTTGGAAAAGCGATATAATTATTGATGGTGACGATGCGAGCCAGCGGGATGTTCATTCTGCAATGTACCATTTGTATTCTTTTGTACGCGCCGGTACTGCGTATAGTTCATCTCCAATGGGTTTGAGCGGTTTGGGTTATAACGGCCATGTGTTTTGGGACGCCGAGTTGTGGATGTACCCGGCAATTTTAGTGTTGCATCCTGAGATGGCAAAAAGTATGATTGAATACCGTTTTGAAAGATTAACTGAAGCGAAGCACAATGCTTTTGCCCATGGCTATAAAGGCGCAATGTATCCCTGGGAAAGTGCTGCAAGCGGTAACGAAGAAACGCCTGTTTGGGCATTGAGCGGACCATTTGAACATCACATAACGGCGGACGTGGCCATTGCAGCATGGAATTATTTTGCAGTTACGCGGGATACCGCGTGGCTAACGGAGAAGGGCTACCCGATAATTAAAGAGTGCGCTGATTTTTGGGCGAGCCGTGTTGAAAAAAATGGCCCCGGAAAATATGATATTAAAAATGTAGTAGCAGCTGATGAATGGGCGGAGAATGTCGATAACAACGCCTTTACAAACGCGGCAGCAAAAGCGAATTTGCAATATGCGATCATGTCGGCAAAAATTTTAAGAAAACCGGTAGATAGTGATTGGGTTGATGTGGAAAAAAATATTCCCATACTAAAATTGAGTAATGGTGTTACTTCAGAACATGCGGCCTATCATGGCGAAAAAATAAAACAGGCAGACGTTAATCTTTTGGCTTATCCTTTAAAAGAGATTACAGACCCGCAACAAATAAAAAAGGATTTGGAGTATTATGAAAGCAGGGTTGGAGAAGGTTCGCCTGCAATGACTCATGCGATTTTTGCCCTACTCTATGCAAGATTGGGTGAACCGGCTAAAGCGTGGAATGCTTTCCAGGAGTCCTTCATTCCAAATAAAAAAAATCCGTTTGGTGTATTGTCCGAATCTGCGGGAGGTACCAATCCATACTTTGCAACTGGAGCGGGTGGATTTCTGCAAAGCGTACTTATGGGTTTTGGCGGCCTGGATATTACACCCGAAGGAATTGTACAAATAAAATCGGTATTGCCTTCTTCGTGGAAAAGCCTTACCATAACCGGGGTAGGGCCGGGAAAGAAAACTTATGTTGTAAAATGACGTTGATAATTAGAAGGTTAACTTAAAAACTTTCAAAGAAAAACTTCAATACATTTGAGATAATTTTGATTTGAAAATATTATCTTTTTATTCTTTAAAATTTTTGGCCGGGAATATGGCAAAATTTTACTAAAATTGCATTATCAACTATTACTTAAATATTTTTAGATAACGATTCCTGATATTTAGTTACTGATCTTGAAAAAAATAACTGCCTTATTTTTCATCACGCTTTTTCTTTTTAACCTGTTTGGGTACAGGATGGTAGTGGAATTTATGCAGCATAAGGTGTCAGATCAGTTGGAGGCGCGACTCGATAAAAACCTTTACGACGAATCTCAATTGATAGAACTTAAAGTTCCAATTAATTTACCTTATCAAACTAACTGGTCTGCATACCAAAGGTTCGATGGTGAAATTGAAATAGGCGGCACGCTTTACAAATATGTGAAGCGCAAAATAACTAACGACACACTTTATTTAATGTGCATTCCTAATACAAAAAAGATGCACCTGGAAACCGCTAAAAATGATTTCTTTAAAGTGACGAACGATCTTTCGCAGAATGACAATTCTAAAAAATCTGATAATTCTAAATCAATAACTTTTAAGAATCTCCAGGGTGAATACGATGAATATTCATTCAAACTAAATTCATTTATTCCGGGCACCGGCAATGGTGCATTTCTTTTGTCAGGAGATTCAGAAAATTTAATTTCTTCCCCTCATATTTCCCCTGAACAGCCTCCGGATCATTCGGAAGCCTGATCTTCTCTTTATTGTTTTTGTTATAATTTTTTATTTAATTATTTCGATTTATTAGCGGTTGATGCAATTTCATTAAAAGGGCAATTGATAACCTTACAACCGAACAAAAACATATCGCAGATTTTTGGGATGATAATTCTTTTAAACTAAACGTTTCCGGGCACGTAATGTTTGGCAGTAAAAGTTTTCGCCGCCGGGCCATTGGATGAGTGTAACCGGCATTGCAGCCAAAAAAGCAAATGTCGATTTTAGACCTGGTTGTAGACCGGCTTAAAATGAAAAAAGTTAATAGAAAAGAAATCAACGATGGAACTTACATCAGAAAATAAAATTCATTACACGTTGCGCATTGCATCTGCAATGTGTTTTATAGGGCATGGCGCTTTCGGAATTATTACCAAACAAATCTGGAGCAACTATTTTGCAGTTTTCGGTATTGGTCATAATCTTTCCTTTCAAATGATGCCGCTGTTAGGCACGATCGACATTTTGATGGGAATCGCTATATTAATTTATCCGATCAGGGCGCTTTTCATTTGGCTAATTATCTGGGGTATTATCACCGCCTTATTACGCCCATTATCAGGCGAGCCCGTGGCAGAATTTTTTGAGCGTGCCGGCAATTTTGGAGCACCGTTAGCATTGCTACTCTTTTACGGCGGTGCTGGTTTAAGTTTAAAGGGGTTTACCAAAATTATTACCCCAAAAAGTAAGTTTGATTTAAAGGCAAAAAAAAGTGCAATAATATGTTTGCGTTGCGTGGTATTTCTTTTGATTTTAGGGCATGGATGGCTCAATCTTATTGAAAAAAAGAGTCTCCTTAATTTGTACGCTGCACTCGGGTTTGTAAATGCTGGTAATATTGCAATTACTTTTGGAATTTTTGAAGTAATTGCTTCGGTCATTGTTTTAATAAGCCCATTT
>JBBRSV010000174.1:0-6717 GCA_038245055.1 Chitinophagales bacterium
ATTTCAATCTTTCGTTTGTCCCAAATATCATCCTGGTCGCAAAGGGAAATGTATTGGCCGTTGGATAATAATATCCCTTTTTCAAATGTTTTAATATGACCGAGATTTTTTTCATTCTCATATAATTTCATATTTGAATGCTCCGCAGCATATTTATTAAGAATAGATAAAGTATTATCAGATGAGCAATCATCTATCACTATAATTTCAATGTGAGCATACGTTTGTTCAAAAACTGAATTGAGTTGTTCATTTAAAAAGCGCTCGCCATTGTAGGTTGCCATAACTATCGAAACAAGTGGAGTGTTTTCTGAAGCCGGCATTGAAAGAGGTATAAATTTAGAAGTTAAGTTGATTTAAAAAAGATGAATCTATTTAGAAGAATTCCTTAAAAATTTGGGTTTGATTAATTGATAGTTTTTAAATCCGCCAACATGGTTTCCACCAAAAATATTTTGTTCAAAGAAACTTATAATGCGGTATTTCAATTTATCATGTTTGTGTTTTTTCACTTCCTGGTTATAAGGATATAACTGTTTTTGCCAATTAAACTTTTTAATAAAATCCTTCATCAAAGCAGGATGGCTTTCCTTAAAAATGGAGAGTTTATCGAGGTTACCGTAATTGTATAAATCGGGTTCATCTTTATTTTTTGTAGAAGCTTTTTCTTTTCCAAAAATGTCGATTTCAAAAAGTACGCGTTTTTTTTGCATGAGCCCGGGTGGCCTTACCCAGCCGTAATGATATATACTGGCATTTACCTCAGCAACTTTCAGCTTAAATGTATTTTCTTTTTGAAAATAATTATTTTTAAAACCAGGAATGCGCCTGAAAGACTGAGCATCACGCCAGGAGTGAATTTCAGGCTTGTTGCGGATGATCCTTATTTCTTTAACATACCACGTATGAGATAGAATATAATGCGAATAATCACCCCAAAAATGCGTGTAATTAAAAAGCAATCCTTCTACTTCAGTTACATCTAACAGTTCGGCACACCTGCTTTTTATAAAGGGTAAATATTTTTCGTGTACCACCTCATCGCTTTGCAAATAAAAAAGCCAATCACCTTTGCAATGCTCTTTTGCAATATCTGTTTGGTGCGCATATTCGCTGCCACCGGCATACTTTTCGGTATCCCATTTTGTATGGATGATCTTTATTTTATCTGAATTTATTTTTTTTATTTCTTCCAGCGTTTGATCATCATCGTCACAATTACCTAAAGCAATTACAAACTCGTCAACTATTGGCAAAATTGATTCAATGGATTCTTTTACCGGATAATATAATTTGACTGCATTTCGAACCATGCTAAATCCACTAATGAACATTTAGGCTTATTGTTGGTTAAATTCAAATGTAAAGATTAAAATTATTGTAAGTTCTTTTTCTAATACTGCACATAAAATGGATATTATTTCACTTTCATTAATTTCTCAATTGTAAATTTGTTCCCTTGAAAACATTGTAATAAAATGACCAACTTTATTCCCATATTTCCGTTATCCATTGTTGTTTACCCCGGTGAAGATCTAAATCTTCACATTTTTGAACCCAAATACAAACAGCTTATAAAAGAATGTTTTGATCAAAAAAAGTCTTTTGGTATGCCTGTCGTTATCAATAATAAAGTAAATGAATTAGGTACGCTGGTAGACATTGTAGAAATTTCAAAGGTTTACGACACGGGTGAAATGGATATAAAAACAAAAGGGCAAAAGGTGTTCAGGATTTTAGAAATTATTGATGAAGTGCCTGATAAATTATATAGCGGCGCGATTGTAAGTTACCCCGCAAATACTGGCCATGATAAAAAGTTGTTGATGAGCAAAGTAATTTCTGCTATCAAAGAATTGCACAAGCTCCTGAAAGTAAAGCGGCCATTTCATAAAAATGAAGATGATTTAAATAGCTATGATGTGGCACACCACGCCGGCCTCACCTTAAAGGAGGAATACGAATTTCTTGCACTTACCAATGAGTTACAGCGGCAGGAATATTTAAAACGGCATCTTGCTAAAGTATTGCCGGTGGTAGCTGAAATGGAACTATTAAAGGAAAAAATTAAACTTAACGGGCATTTTAAAAACATCAGCGGTTTTAATATTTCCTAAATTGAAAATAATATAGCTATCTTTTTCAAAACTGTAAACTACATTGGATACAACTCTTTGTTTTGACTTTGGCAATACACGGCTTAAGTGTGGTGTATTTGAAGATGGCCAGTTAGTGAAAGTATTTTCAATTGAAGACAGTAAAAAGGTAACTATTGAAGAGCTGCTAAATAGATATAAACCTAAAAAAAGTATTCTTGCATCTGTTATTGATCATGATGGAGAAATTGAAAAAATTCTTGCTCATGCCACTCTTTTTCATAAACTGAATTCACAATCGGTTTTGCCATTTACCACTCCGGTCGGCAAACCGGAAACTATTGGCGCAGACAGGCTGGCGCTGGCTGCTGCTGCGGTTCATTTTTATAAAGGAAAAAATAATCTCGTTATTGCGATGGGGTCATGCGTTACTTACAATTTTGTAAATAAGTACAATAGCTTTGTTGGCGGAAGTATTTCGCCAGGTATGGAAATGCGTTTTAAAGCGCTCAATGCTTTTACTGCAAAGCTTCCGCTAATTAAGGCAGATTGGAATTTTCCATTGATCGGTTATGATACGCGCACTAATATTTTAAGCGGGGTTTTAATCGGACTTGCAGAAGAAATCAATGGAACGATTAATAAGTACGAAGAAAAATTCACCAACTTTAACGTGCTTTTAACCGGTGGTGACGCCTACTATCTTGCGCCACATCTTAAAAGAAAGATATTTGCTGACCCCGATTTGATTTTTAAAGGGTTGTACGCAATTAGCGAAGCAAATTAAAAGTAAAAATGTAAGCTTGTGTCAAAGGCAATTTAAATCGGAATGTTTTTGAAACTGCTGTTGATTCCTGGATGAAACTAAATGACTAATAATAATTACCATACTTATTTTTTTAAGGCTATGCTTTTATTGGGTTGCTTTTTTATTTCATCGTGCGAAAATTCTTTGGAGGACATTGCAAAAATTACTTCTAAAAGAATAGGTGTGGAGGAAGCAATTGATGTAAATATTTTATACAGCCTTGGCGATAAAACTAAAGCAAGATTGAGTGCTCCTTATATGCTTCGCCATGAAGATGATGTTCCTTATATAGAATTTACTAAAACTGTTCATACTGATTTTTTTGATGATAGCCTGCGCTTAGAAAGTAAGCTGGACGCACATTACGGAAAGTACATGGAAACTGAAAGTAAAGTTTACCTGAGAGATAGTGTTGTTGTTTTCAATATCAAAGGCGATACACTTTATTGCAATGAATTGTATTGGGACCGCTCAAAACCGGGTAGGGAATTTTTTACCGATAAACCGGTTCGGATCCGGACTCCCACACAAATAATAGATGGAGATGGATTGGATGCACCACAGGATTTTAAGAGTTGGCATATCATCAACGGAAGGGGTTTCGTACGCGTGAATTCAACGGAATTTCCTCAATAAACCATGTTTCAACACAAACTTTAAAATAATTTCAGTCCCATTTATTTGTGAAACACGGCCAATTTTAATTATTGGTTTGATTTTAGTGGCTGAATGAACAGAAGTTTTTAAATCAGGACATATAAATAAGTCATCATTATTATCAATAACACCTAATCATTAATCAAAAAAAATATAAAAAATGACCAGAAATGCAACAGCCGTTTGGCAGGGAACGGGTAAAGAAGGAAAAGGAACAATTAGTACCCAAAGTACTGTTTTGAATCAAACACAATATTCATATAAGTCAAGGTTTGAAGATGGCGTGGGCACAAACCCGGAGGAACTCATTGCGGCTGCGCATGCAGGCTGTTTCACTATGAAGCTAAGCTTTGTATTGCAGGAAGGAGGATTTACTGCCGACCAAATTGAAACAAAATGCGAGGTAACTTTATCAGAGGGTGCTATTACAAAATCACACCTGACTGTAACAGCAAAAATTCCGAATATAAGTAAGGAGCAATTTGATGAAAGCGCAAAAAATGCTAAAGAAAATTGCCCGGTTTCGAAATTATTGAAGGCAGATATTTCTATGGAAGCGACATTAAGCTGATTTAAGTTTTATAACATTTTAAAAAGGTATTGCCTGATTATTACAGGCAATGCCTTTTTTTATTTGACAAGGGTCGCAAAAAAGAATTTTTAAAAAAAATTAATTAAACGTTTGTTTAATTCAAACAAGTGTTTAACTTTGCCCTCTTTTAAAAAAATGGATAAACAGACAGTAATATTATCGGCGGCTATGAAACTCTTTGGCCAAAAGGGTTTTGAAGGAACATCTGTGAGAGACATTGCTTCGGTAGCTGAGGTAAACCCGGCGATGATCAGTTACTATTTTGGATCTAAAGAGAAATTATTTGAAAAATTAGTAGAGCACAAAGCAGCCTATTTAAAAGGAGTATTTGAAGAGTTGGTTAATAATACTTCTTTAAGTCAAATGGAAAAATTGACAATTGTAATAGACGGGTATATTGAAAGGATGTTTCAATCTCCTCAATTTAATCACCTCTTACACCGGGAGCTTTCGCTGGAACGCAGGCCACAGTTGAAGAATGCCATCAGTGATATTTTATTAAGGAATTTTGTTTCTGTAAGAAAGATAATACAAGACGGTGTAGAAAAAGGAGAATTTAAAAAGGTGGATGCGGAACTTACAATAGCGAGCGTGCTGGGTACTATTAATCACATGCTTTCATCAGAAGTAATGTGCAGAAAAATGTTGCAGAAAGGCAAAGATTTTAATCCTTTTCAAAGCAAAAAATTAAAAGAAAGAATAGGCGAACATTTGAAGCAATTAATGTGTTCTCACCTTTTGGTAAATAATAAATGAATCAAGAAATAAGCAGGAATTCTAAAATAAAATTCGTGAAACAAATCAAACTCTTTTTAGCAATCATCGTTTTTTCAATTGCATTCGTAAGCCCTTTATTATTGCGGGCCCAGGATAGCAGGCAACTATCGCTTCAGGAAGCTATAGACCTGAGCGTTAAAAACAGTAAACTGCTAAAAGCTTTGGAGGCACGTAAAGACCAGGCTGACGCTTCGTTACAGCAAGCAAAAGATAACCGGCTTCCTAACGCGAGCGTTAGTGGTTCTTATTTGCGGCTGGCAACACCAAAAGTAAATTTGAAAACAAAAGCATTTGGCGGCGGTGGCTCCGATACTTCCCGCGGTGGCAGTTCGGCACCGATAAACCAGGCAATGTATGGTATCTTCAATGTTTCGCTTCCAATTTATGCCGGGGGAAAAATCCGGTACGGCATTGAATCTGCGAAGTATCTGCAAGAGGCTGTGAAACTTGACGGAGATAATAATAAGGATGCGGTTATTTTAAATACAATAAATGCATATACCAATCTTTATAAGGCTGATGTAACGGTGAATGTTGTGAGAGAGAATCTTCAGCAATCTCTTTATCGTGATTCAGTTTTGTCGCGCCTGGAGCAAAATGGATTGCTCGCCCGAAATGATTTACTGAAGGCGCAATTACAATCTTCCAATATTGAACTTTCTATTTTAGATGCCGAAAATAACCGGAAAATTGCTAATGTAAATATGAACCTTATGTTGGGGCTTCCGGAAAAAACAGTTTTGATTACCGATTCTACAACTTTTGAAAAGGCAATTTCCCTGAAAAATTTAGAGGAATATGAACAGCTTTCACTTCAAAACCGGAAAGACATACAGGCGCTTTCATTTAGACAAAAAGCCGCGAACACAGGAATTTCCCAGGCCAAAGCGGAGATGTATCCTTCTATTGCTTTAACCGGAGGTTATATAGCTGCTGATATTCCGCATTTTCTTACCATTACAAATGCAGTGGATGTTGGTGTAGGCGTGCAATACAATATTGGATCTTTATGGAAAACAAAAGCGAAAATTTCGCAGGCCCAGGCGCGGGAAAGAGAAATTACCGCAAATGAAGGGCAGCTTGACGATGAAGTGCGACTCTCTATCAACCGGGATTATGAAAATATTTTATTGAGTAAAAAGAAGACGGATGTTTATCAAACAGCAGTTGCCCAGGCAACGGAAAATTACCGGATCACAAAAAATAAATTCGATAATAACCTGGTAAATACGACCGAGTTACTGGACGCTAATTTATTGCTTCTTCAATCCAAGTTGAACCTTGCAGTAGCAAAAGCAGATGTGACGCTGGCGTATAATAAATTGCTCGAATCGTCTGGTTTAATATCTGCCCAATAAAAAATTAAAAGCTTATAAATCAATTTTATGGAATCGAAAGAAAATGGAAAAGAATTACCGGAAGATTCAATATCGCCGGAAGAAACTAACGGAAAAACTACCGAAGCCCCCAAAAAGCGTAGCAAGGTTTTTCTTATTATACTTATAGTGATGTTGCTGTTGGGTGCCTGGTTTGGCATTTCTAAGTATACGTATGCACAACATCATGAAGAAACAGACGATGCGCAAATACAAGCCGACATTAGCCCGGTTATACCTAGAGTTTCCGGTTATGTAATGGGCGTTAAAGTAAACGATAACCAATTGGTTCGCAAGGGCGACACGTTACTGATACTTGACGACCGCGACCTTCAATTAAAAGTAGACCAGGCCAATGCTGCACTTGCTACCGCAAAAAGCAATGTGGATGCTGCGCGTGCCAATACAAAT
>JBBRSV010000175.1:0-6545 GCA_038245055.1 Chitinophagales bacterium
CTTTAAATGAAGATTTATCTGCAGGCATAGCATTTCAATAATCAATTGTATATGTCTTTGCTCTTTCCCAGTCTTTCACCATTTGTGTTTTTACATCATTCATTGTAAACGCCTGGGCTTTAATTTCAGCAGGCTTCAATGCAATGAACCATGATGCAAACAATGTTGCAGACAGGAAAACCTTTTTCATAATATAATTTTTAGCATACAAGGTAAAAATATTTATAGTAAAAGAATAAATTAAGAAATCACTTGTTGTGCGATTTAATGTTATATAATTTCTACGGATTTTTTGGGGTCAGTCATGAGAGCTGTGTCAGAATGAGGTTGCCACCAACGTTTGGCATTGGCGATGGCTTGGGCATTCAATGAATGTGCTACCCGGAACTAAAGCTCAATAATGATTTAAAAGATGAAGGCAAGAACTTTTGCTCGGCTTTGCTCGTCGGCTGAAACTGTTGCTGGTAGATAATTACAGCCCGCTGGTGGCGCAAGTTTTGTAGCCAAGGTTTTGTGAACCAGCTATACTTGTGCCGTTGCTTACTAACTATAACATAAAAGAACCAATCCTTTCATCCCGCAGAAATCTCTTGCACTACTATACTTCCAATCTTCTTCTCTTGTAACAAAACCTGCCTGAACAGGGTTTTGATGCACATAGAGTAACTTCTCGTCAAACATTTCCTGCCCTGTAATTTCAAGCGGTTTGTTGTGCTGTTGCCAGAACTGCCAATCTTTGTTATTGCCATTTTTCTTACCGGCTCTTTCCATCATCCAAATTATCCACTCTTTCCTGCTCTCGTGCACATTATTTTTAATCACTTCTTTAAGTTCCATTTATGTATGTTTTTTCATATCACGAACAATATCTTCCAGTTTGCCTTTCTTACTACCGATAATCATGTGGACGTGACTCGGCATTATACACCATCCATATATTTCAAGACCTTTTTCTTCCTGGCAATGCTTCCACGAATCTATGATTACCTGAAAGTAGTCTTCCCTAACGAAAACGTCTATCCAATAAACTGTTGCAAATGATATGAAATATAGTTTATCGTTATCATGAAATTTATACTTTCTACTCATAAATTAAAAATACAAATCTCTTTACTACAATGCACAAGTATGGCTCACGCACAAGGCCAAGGCTACCAAACTTGCGCTAACGGAAGGGACCAAAGTGGGGAATTAAATACAACGAATTTTACAAGGTTATTTTGCAACTTATTTCACCGATCGATGAAAGGGACTTTTTTTATAAATTCTTTTCAAAAAGTGATCATTTATTGTTTCATCAATTGAATCTTAACCCGGTTCTTTTGTTTGTTCATATTTTTTAAACGCAGGCGTTTGCTGCATTAGACCATTCTTTCTGAACATTAAACCCGGCAACAGTTTTAAAAGTCCATGCACAGATGTCACCTATTTCGCCATGCACATGATCGTACCAGCCAGTGCCAGGAACTGGATCTGTAATTGCTTCACACAATTCATGTGAACTAGTCCCTGTAATGGCATTAACCGCGCTTAACCCGCCGAGGCATCCGGCACAACTAGGAAATGGCATAACAGCATAATAATTTTTGCCACTCATATGATTATGATAACCGCAAAAAGCAGTACAGGATGCTCCTCCGCCCATGTGAACGCTTACCCCTCTATCAGTATAAAGAAAGTATAAAGTATTTTTATCCCATGGTGGAATGGCGCCTGCAATTATCCATTTTTTTATCTGAGTTTGAATAGCAGAATCAGTAATAACGCTTACTGGCGCATTAGCTGTAATTACTTTACTGCCGATAATTGAGCCATGCATTATGTTATAACCAGGTACATTATATTCAGCAAGTTGGTCAATAAGCGGGCTAACCAAAATAGCTTTAAAAAATGTGTTGATTCTGTTTCTTAATGCAACAAAAGCTGGTGTTGCGCTCCAGTTTTTGCCCCAAAAAATTGTGTAAACTTTTGTTTTTGAAATCAACGGCCCGTGATTATAAACCAGGTGCGGTGGGGCAGGGGCTTTTACTGAATTAGCTCCAAATAGTTCGGTGTCTTCTTTAGTTACTCCCAACTCTGACAAGTTTACTGTCGCTTTTACGGGATGTAATGGCGCGATGCGAATTTGCTCAGGGCCGGATTCTACTTTTGAATAAGAAACTTTTTTTGGAGATTTTGCTTTGGGTTTTGTTGTTGTTACCATTGTTTAAATTTTGTTGGCCAATCAATCGTTTAACCTTTCGGCCATAGTTATGAAAATTGTTTAATTGCTAATGTTAGTAATTACAGGTGCATAGTTGAGGAAATGTTGGTGCGAAGACAAATCTTTTTAAAGAAGAACTTTGTTTTTTTAATAAATGAACGAACGAGAGAAGCAATGTAATTGCAATTTTTTTTATTTTGTCAGATTTCAAATTCTAACAAACCACATTTTGAAAAAAGCAATTTCCGGAGAGGAAAGACGTTGAGGTTTTTTATAAGATTGGATATACCAAACTAATAAATTGTTTGCAGATTCCAAAGATTAACGGTCAATATTTTTCAATTTAACAGGTCTTTTTTATGTTTATTCCCGGCAAGAATAAAACAGGTAAAATATCTTTATTTTCTTTAATATTTTTTCACACTCAATTTTCAATAAGCACTCTTAGTAATCAACGGTTCTTTTTGGGCAGTATATTTTTTTACTTCCGGTGCCACCTTCGTTCCAAACAATTCAATTGCATGCAAAATTTTATCGTGTGGCATCGCCCCAAGGCTCATTTGTGCAAGAAAACGGGTATGTCCGAAAAGCTCAAACTCATAAAGTATTTTATCGATTACTTCCTGCGGACTGCCAACAAGTAACGCTCCTTGTTTTGTAGTGGAAGCATCAAATTGTTGCCTTGTTAATCCATGCCAACCACGCTCCCTTCCTATATGATTCATCACTTCAGCATAAGGCGGAAAGAATTCATCCCTGGCTTTTTGAGATGTATCGTCAACATACACATGAGAATTGATTCCAAGTTGCAGCGTATTTAAATCATGGCCTGCCTTTGCATAGGCACGGCGATAAAGATCCGCAAAAGGCGCAAACCTGGCTGGGCTTCCACCAATAATTGCAAGCGCCATTGGTAAACCAAATTCAGCAGCCCGGATTACTGATTCAGGCGTACCGCCGACACCTACCCAAACAGGCAATTTATATTGTAACGGTCTCGGGTAAATGCCAATATTTTCAATACTTTGCGTAAAGGTGCCTTTCCAGGTTATCTTTTCACTTTCATTAAGTTTCACAAGCATGGCAAGCTTTTCAGAAAACAATTTATCATAGTTATCAAGGTCATACCCAAATAAAGGAAAGGATTCAATAAACGAACCACGGCCAGCCATAATTTCCGCCCTGCCTCCGGATAATAAGTCTACAGTTGCGAATTGTTGAAACACGCGTACAGGATCTTCTGAACTTAGTACCGTAACAGCGCTGGATAATTTTATAGTTTTTGTTTTTACTGCTGCGGCACCAAGTACAACTGTTGGTGTCGATACTAAATATTCAGGGCGATGGTGTTCACCCAATCCAAAAACATCAAGGCCCAACTGGTCTGCCAATTCAATCTCTTCCATAAGATTTATCATTCGCCGGGCGGGGCTGATTGTTTTTTTAGTTAGCGGATGAACTGCTATATCTGCAAAAGTATAAAGGCCTAATTCCATTTGATTCAGATTAAAATGTTATGTCGGCAAAGTTGCATTAAAACTATACGATTTTGTAATATTAATTTATAGCTCAAAAATGAAAAGCTGGCGGCCTTTTACTACAATAGTTTTTTTAAATGTTGTAATAAAGCCAAGCGTCGACGCAAGCTTTTAATAGAGATTTCATTTGAAATAAGATTTCATACTCCGAATAATTTTTTTCCTTTTTTTTATTGCTTTCACATGAAATGCCGGTGGATACAAGCGATTAGAATTAAGTTATTCGTTCCCGGCTATTCTCTTTTATAACATTAATAAATTATCTACTAAACAAAGCAACCATAATTTAAAATGCACCGTTATCTCTTTCGTCCATTGTGATTATTAAACTTTCTTCTGAATAAATAAGACGGCAATAATTATAAAAGGGTATTTAATCACTTTATTAAAATATATAAAATGAAAAAGGCTACTAATGGTTTTATCAATCCCGCTCTGGAAGGATTTTCTATTTTTATTTTGTTGTTAGTGTTAAGTACTGGTTGCAGAAAACATGTGCCACCTGTGCTGTTAAGCGGCTATCAAAAAACTGTTCTGGTAGCAAATGTTGCCGGCTATGATGCTGCACGAATTGATCCTACACTGGTAAATGCCTGGGGCATAGCGGCGGCGCCAAGCGGCCCAATATGGATCGCGTCTAATCACACAAGTGTTACCCAGGTTTATGATAAAAATGGTAATACTCTAATTCCCGCTGTTTCAGTTTTAGCAGGAGAGGGAGCGCCGACAGGTGTGGTTTTTAATGGTACTACTAACTTCGTCATCCCGGCGAATGGCAAACCCGGGAGATTTATTTTCGCTGGCGAAGACGGCACAATATCCGCCTGGAACGGAGGAACTTCTACAATTAAAGTTGCAGATCAGTCTTCCGCTGAAGCAGTTTATAAAGGCCTGGCAATGGGCAGCGTTGGTGCAGATACATTTCTTTATGCAAGCAATTTTAAAGGAAGCAAAATAGATGTGTTTGATAAAAATTATAACCTTGTAAACGATAAACCTTTCGTTGACGCTGCACTTCCACACGGTTATGCACCTTTCAATATTAGAAATATAGGAGGCCTTCTTTTTGTAACCTATGCAAAGCAGAAAGGCCCTGAGAATATGGATGATGAAAAAGGCCCGGGAAATGGTTACATAAACATTTTTGATACCAAAGGAATGTTACTAAGGCGATTTGCTTCAAGGGGAGCGCTTAATTCTCCGTGGGGAATTGTGCAGGCAACGACAGATTTTATAGCCGGGGGAAATGCAATACTTGTGGGCAACTTCGGCGATGGCCGAATAAATGTTTACGCACCTGATGGAGAATATCTTGGACATCTAAATAGTAATGGTGGGCATGCCATCGAAATTGACGGCTTATGGGCATTAGAAAATAATATTCCGGGTACTGATCCTAAACAATTATTTTTTACTGCAGGTCCGGCTGAGGAATCACATGGACTTTTTGGCTACCTACAAAAAAATTAAAATGATTCATTAATCTTACCCTATGCTTTTTTCTATTAAAAAAACTCAATAATTGCTAATAAAATTTTTATAATTATTAAATCTAAAACTCATAGTATGAAAAGAAACAACATCTTCTTATTTGTTATTGTTGCAGGCCTTCTTACAATCATAACCAGCTCCTGCGGCAAATCCTCAAACACGCCAACGCCGGCCGGCTCACCCGGCACAGCGAGTAATATTGTTACCATTGCTAATATGTCGTTTAACCCTTCTACAATAACAGTTAAATTAGGGACTACAGTTACCTGGAAAAATACTGATGGATTTGCGCACACCGTTACGTCGGATGATGGTACAAATTTCAACAGCGGTAACCTCGGGGCAGGAGCAAGTTTTTCCTACGCCACCAAAAATGTAGGTACGTTTGATTATCATTGTAATATACATTCCGGTATGTCTGGCACCCTGGTTGTAACTCAATAGAATAAGTAAGCATGAGTTTACTTGTTTGTTAGGTTAACAAAAATGAAGGGTATTGTTTTCATAATATAAAATGTATAATTTAAGAGAGGCAACCAATTATCATTTTATTCCGATAAGACAGTAGAAACCAATGCACTTGATATCAGTTGATGAATTAAATTTATTAATCAGGGGTTGCACGTTGAACCAAAGAGATAGTCAAAAGAGACTCTATAACTCCTTCTACAGTTATGGCATGTCCATTTGTGACCGGTACACAAAAATGAAGGATGATTCGATAGAGATATTTAATGATGCTTTTCTTAAAATCTTTAAAGAAATTTATCGTTACAAAGCTTCATATGATGATGAAATGAATTCCTTCAAGGGATGGGTTAGGAAAATTATAATCTACACTGCTATTGATCATAACCGAAAGTATCACAAACACGATTTTAACGCAGACCTGGATCAGTCTATAATTTATTTACCTTCTGATGAGGATGACGCTTTTGACATGATTTCTTATGATGAAATAATTGGTGCTATCAGGCAGCTTTCGCCGGCTTATCGAACAGTAATCAACCTTTTTATTATTGATGGATTTAGCCATGAAGAGATTTCGGTGCAATTGGGTATTGCAGTTGGAACCTCAAAATCAAATTTATTTAAAGGAAGACAACAACTTCAAAAAATATTAAAGAACGATAATCAAATATTAAGATCACAAAATGTGGGATGACAAAATAAATAAGAAGATCAAAGATGCAGCCGATCAGTATCATCCTGCCTACGACGATAATGCGTGGGACAAAATGGAACTGTTATTAACTGAGCATTTACCTGTAAAAGATAATGAAAGGAAAAAATATCTTTTTATCCTGCTTTTA
>JBBRSV010000176.1:0-6375 GCA_038245055.1 Chitinophagales bacterium
AAACTATCATCGAAATAGCACGCATCCCGGTGTAACCACAAAAAGCATAAGTAAAGGTGAAGAATTAGCGAAGGCTTATTGCCAATCCTGCCATATGTTGCCGGATCCTTCATTGCTGGATAGTAAAAGCTGGGAAAACGGAGTGCTGCCACAGATGGGCCCGCGCCTGGGTATTTTTAGTTACGGGTTTAAAAATTATCCGCGTTTACGCGACAGCTATTTGGGCGATGATTTTTATCCAAAACAGCCATTGCTTACACAAGATGATTGGCAAAATATCATTGATTATTATACAGCAACTTCTCCAGATTCATTGTCACCACAAAACAGAAAATACCCAATTAAAACTGGGCTGCCACTTTTTAATGCAGAGATTCCTAATATCAAATATCAAAATTCGGCAACGAGTTATTTAAAAATTATGCCCGGTGATTCTTTGCATTCCATTATATTGAGTGATGCCGTAAAACAAAATCTTTTATTCATAAACAGGAAGGGTGGAATCACCGATTCGATAAATGGTACCGGGCCGGTTGTTGATATCGATTTTAGCCCAAACAAATTATTAGCTTGCGATATTGGTGTGTTAAATCCAAATAATGGCAAATTTGGAAAGGGCCTGGTAATTAATGTTACCCCATCGGGTCATTTTCAAAAAGATTCATTTGCTTTGATAGATGGATTGCAAAGACCGGTGCAAATAACATCTGTGGATTTAAATAACGATGGAAAAAAAGATTATCTCGTTTGTGAATTTGGATTTCTCACGGGCGCTTTGTCGTGGATGGAGAACCTCGGAAATAACAAGTTTGAAAAACACATAATAAGAAATGTACCGGGGGCAATCAAAGCATACATTCAGGATGTTAACCATGATGGCCTGCCTGATCTTTGGGTTTTATTTGCGCAGGGCGAGGAAGGAATTTTCTTATTTACCAACAAGGGCAACGGCAATTTTAGCCAGGAGGAAGTATTGAGATTTCCCCCGATGTATGGCTCTTCTTCTTTTGAACTTGTAGATTTTAATAAAGATGGTTATCCGGATATTCTCTATACTTGTGGCGATAATGCGGATTATTCAATCGTTCTAAAACCTTATCATGGCGTGTATATTTTTATGAACGATAAAACCAACCATTTTACTCAAAAGTTTTTCTATCCAATAAATGGTTGTTATAAAGCAATCGCCAGGGATTTCGACGGTGATGGAGATTTGGATATCGCAACCATTTCCTTTTTCGCGGATTATGCGAATCAACCGGAAGAAGGTTTTGTATATCTGAGAAATGAAGGCAACTTTGATTTTCATCCTTTTACTTTGGCTGAAACCAAAATTGGAAGATGGCTCACTATGGATGCAGGAGATATTGATGGTGATGGCAAAACCGATTTAATCCTGGGCAATTTTTCTATCGGTCCATCGATGAAAAAACACCAGGTTGACTGGAAACAATCCCCACCTTTTTTAATATTGAAAAATACAGGTCAAAAATGAATATGAAGGCAACTACTAAAACTATTCGATTTTTTTTCCTTTTCATTTTAACAGGCTTTTTGGCCGTTATTGCAACTCCAAAAATCGCTACAGCACAAACGCTTCCTTCTTTTAAAATGAAGTTGACTAACGGTCAACTTTTCTCCGATAAAGATTTGTCACCGAATAAGCCAACAGTGCTTATTTATTTTTCACCTGATTGCGGTCATTGTCAAATTTTAACGACTGAAGTATTAAAGAAGATTGAATATTTTAAAAAAACCCAAATAATAATGGTCACGTTTTTGCCGGTGAATGAGGTGGCCGATTTTGAAAGAAAATATCAAATAGCAAAATATTCAAATATCAAGGTTGGGATTGAAATACCTGCTTTATATTTCAAAAATTATTACAAGTTAGAAAACACACCTTTTACCGCACTTTTCGATAAACATAAAAAATTAATTATTTCCTATCAAAAAGAAACCCCGGTAGATGATTTAATTAAACACTTAAAGAGTCTTTGATTTTTAGAAAAAATTGCGGAAGCCAATCTCATTGCTCCCCAAGCTACATATTAGAATTAATAACAATTGACCTCCTTCTTCCAAAAGATAAATTTCTATATTTTCCTTTTTTATCTTGTAGATGCATTAAAAAAATTTTTTTAATGCATCTTAACGTTAACTTTATTTGTCTTTTGTAGTAGAACCGTCTAAGGTTTTAAATACATGAATTTTTACAAACCCTTATCGATTGCTAAAATGAAGATTAAATCTAGCCACCTTTCAAGAAAATATTTGATTATTTTTTTGCTTTCATTTGTTTTTATTATTCCATGCCAACTCTTTGCCCAGGTTAAAAATGTTACAGGAACAATTATCGGTTCCGATGGTGCGCCAATCGCCGGAGTTAGTGTGCAGGTAAAAGGCACAACGAATGGTACTTCTACCGATTCGTCGGGGAATTTTTCTGTAAATGTTGATAATCCAGATGCAATAATTTCCATATCATCACTTGGGTATACTGCACAAACAATTGCTTTAAAGGGAAGAGCCAATATCACTGTGGTAATGCAAGGTTCATCTGCAAAGCAATTGGAACAGGTGATTGTAGTAGGTTATGGAACACAGCGCAAACGGGATGTTACGGGTTCTGTTGCTAACGTGAAAGGAAGCGAAATAGCCAAACAGCCTGTCCTTACTGCAACACAGGCCATACAGGGGAAAGTTGCAGGAGTGCAAATCATCAGCTCCGGCGCGCCCAATTCAGCGCCATCTGTGCGTATACGCGGTACCGGTAGTATCTTAGGCGGGGTTAATCCATTGTATGTTGTAGACGGCGTATTGACGGACGATATTCGGAATATAAATTCGGCAGATATTTTAAGCCTTGATGTTTTAAAAGATGCTTCTGCCGCTGCGATATATGGAGTTCGCGCTGCAAATGGAGTAATTATTATCACAACAAAAAAAGGGCAGTCCGGCAGAATGATTGTAAGCTATGACGCAAACGCCGGATTCAGGGAAGCTGCTCATCTTGTTACCATGGCGAATTCAAAGCAATATGCGCGCTACATCAACCAGGCAAGCATTAATACTGGTAATGGCTCAACATTGGTAGATACCAGTTTAACTAATACCTCTAACGATTGGTTTGGTTCCATTTTAAGAAAATCTTTTGAGCAAAATCACAACGTATCTGTTTCTGGTGGCAGCGACAAAATAAATTACTTTTTAAGCGCAAACTATTTAACCGACGAAGGAATAGTGCGCAACAATAATTTTAATCGCTTTAGCCTGCGGTCAAATAATGAGTATAAACTAAGTAAAAAATTAAAAATTTCCACGCTCATTTCTTACAGCCGCGGCAACACGCAAGATGTGAATTTGGGGGCAGCTTATAACGATGCCTACCATGCAGCGCCAATTATTCCATCTAAAATAAATGGTAAATATGGAAACACTTCTGCTTACCAGAATGTCGGTAATCCATTATTAGACATAGAAAGTAATAATAATAAATATATTGAGAACAGGCTGCAAGGTAATGGAGCCATAGATTATAAGCCCTTTCCATGGCTCACGTTGCATACCAGCTATGGTGTTGAATTAGGTTTTAATAGCAGAACAATTTATGTAAATCAATTTTTGAACGATACTTCTACCTACATTGTAGCAGGCGGCAACCAGGTAAATAATCTTAGCAACCTGACTGTAAGCGATGAACGAAATAATCGGTGGGTATGGGATAATACTGCTACTATTCAAAAATCTTTCAATAAAAATGATATAACATTTCTTGTGGGAACAACGGCAGAGAAAATAACTATCGCATCCGAAAATGCGGCTCGAAGTGCAGTTCCTGCCGATCCTAACATACGATATCTGAACCAGGGTGATCCTTCGACGCAGCTAAATGGAGCCTCTAACGATAGGCGCACACGCAATTCTTATATCAGCAGGCTCAGCTATCAATATGATCGAAAATACCTGCTGACAGCAACTTTTAGAGCTGATGGCACTTCGCTTTTTACAACGAAATATTCCTACTCGCCCTCTGTAGGAATAGGCTGGATTATTACTAGCGAAAAATTTATGGAACATCAAAAAATATTTGACAACCTGAAATTAAGAGCGAGTTACGGAAGACTGGGAAATGATAATATTCCCACCAATGCGAGTGTTCAAACAATTAATTCGGGGCTTCCATATTTTTTCAATAATACTTATGTTACGGGCTTGGCATTTTCTGGTTTGATAGATAAGAATATTCGTTGGGAATCTACAGACGAAGCGGATATCGGTTTAGAATTTGCCATTCTAAAAAACAGGTTAAGTGGCGAGATAGATGTGTATGATAAGAAAGTGAGCAATGCGTTGATACAAGTTCCTGTCTTGATATCCGGCCAGGTCATCGATGTTTATACAAATGTTGCCACCATTGAAAATAAGGGAGCTGAGCTCTCTTTGCAATGGAATGATAAACTTGGCGATAAGATAACCTACGGTATTGGAGGCAATGTTAGTTATAATAAAAATGCGGTAATTGCCTTGAACGGTGGCCAGGCAATTTCTGCAGGAGCTGTAGGACAAAAGGGTAATACGACAATAACCACCAATGGTTATCCCATTGGAAGTTTTTACGTGTTACAAGCAGAAGGCGTTTTTCATAACCAAAAAGAACTGGCAGCGTATGTGACGAAAAGCGGAACTCCGATAAAAATCAATGGCCAATTACCAACATTGGGTGATCTAAAATATGCGGATGTAAACGGTGATGGCATCATTGATGATAATGACAGGGTTATTGCAGGATCTTATCAACCAAAATTTACACTGGGTCTTAATGGAAATATATCCTACAAATCTTTTGATCTTAATTTCGGAGCCTACGGCACTATAGGAAGTAAAATTTATAATGGGAAAAAGGCGGCCCGCTTCAATCAAAAAGATAATGTGGAAGCAAGTGTTGCTGATAATAGCTGGACCTTTAAAAATTATGCAAGTGATGTTCCAAGGGCTAATTTGAATGCACTGCCTCAATCAACTTATTTTATAGAGTCCGGGGATTTTGCACGTATTAATAACCTTACACTTGGCTATACTTTTACAAGTGCCTTGTTGAACAAATATGGTATAAAAAATTTCCGTTGTTATGTTACCAGTCAGAACCTGGTGACCTTTACCAACTATTCAGGTTTTACACCGGAGATACAAGATGGCAGCCCGATAGCTCCGGGTATTGAGCTAAACGCGTATCCAACTACCCGCACATTTGCATTCGGGGTTAACTTAACTTTTTAATTTTCTCAAATGAACCAGCAAGTCAAACCTATATTTAAAATATCATTATTTGCATTCTTTTCAATGTTACTATTTACAAGTTGTAAAAAGGATTTTTTAAACGTTCTTCCACAGGGGCAAATAACCGAATCGTCCATTGCAAATGATCCAAATATTGCCCGCAATTTGGTAACGGGAGTTTATAACCAGCTTTACCAGGGAGGTTTCGGCAACGACGTACATGGAATTATTTTTTGCATGGCTACAGATGTAGCGTCTGACGATGCGGATAAGGGAAGTACCGCCGACGACCAGGCTCCGCAGGCAACAGGTTTTGATAATTTTACGTCAGACCTTAACAGTACTAACTATTATGTTGACAGGCTTTGGAACGGGCACTATCAAGGAATATCAACCGCCAACCAGGCTTTGGATAAACTAAATAATAGTGTTTTTGATCATATCACTAAAAGAACTTTAGTTGGCGAAGTAAAGTTTTTACGTGCCTATCTATACTTCAACCTCGTGAGAATGTTTGGAGGAGTACCGCTCGTGTTGCGGGTACCTACCAGTCTAACCGATGCAACTCAGCCGGAGTTTCAAAAACGTGCTTCGAAAGATTCTGTATATGCAGCCATAATTAATGACTTGCAATATGCTGTAGATAGCCTGCCACTAAAAGGAGATCCAACTACACAGGTTGGCCGTGCAAATAAAGGTGCAGCAGAAAGTTTACTTGCAAAAGTATATTTATACCAAAAAAATTATCAAAAGGCTTACGATCTATCGCAGGACGTGATAAGCTCAGGCAAATATTCGCTCATGGCTGATTACAGCCTTAATTTCAGAAGTAAGACTTATGACAATAATGTTGAATCTGTATTCGAAATACAAACGGGGCAAGATGCTAACTGTGATGCGGCTGTTCCGTTTTATGTAGTTGCGCAAGGTCCGCGCTCAGGAGGCCTGGGTGGATGGGCAGATCTTGGATTTGGGTTAAATACTCCGAGCCAGGATTTGGTAAACTCCTATGAGCCGGGGGATAAACGAGATTCAGCTACTATTATGTTTATCAAGACAAATGGTACAGTTCTTTGGGATGGATTCAGGGTACCA
>JBBRSV010000177.1:0-6317 GCA_038245055.1 Chitinophagales bacterium
CTTCCGAGGAATGCAAAACCTGTGACAGAGTATGCTAATCGTGATGAAGCATTTACAGAAATTGCCCAGGGAATTGAGTCGCTCGTAGACTACATTAATAGCAAAAATTGATGAAACATTTTTTAGTAAATTGTAGAAAGTATAAATTGATTTACATCTATAACTCTATCTCATGAATGATACTTTGAATGCCCCATCTTCAACTAAAAGAGAAAAAATCCTTGTTTATTTTTTGGCTGCTCCCGAAGACCAGCAGGAGTGTGTTGCCATAAAAAAATATTTATCTCCTGTATTAAGAAATTCAAAAATACCTATCCAGATCAATAGTGATTTTGACATTCCTGCGGGAGAAGATGTTAATAGTTATAAACTTCGGTTATATAGTGCCGATATTGTAATCGCTTTTATCAGTGCGGATTTTATTGACGATGAGGAAACTTATCAGCGTACAAAAAAGGTAATAGCTCGATATAATAATAATGAAACGATCATGCTGCCGATATTGGTTCGAAATTGTTTATGGCGATCTACACCTTTTGTAAATCTTCCTTTATTGCCAAAGAATTTTCAGCCATTAAATAATAAACAATTTTGGAATAGCGAAGATGACGCGCTCACGTCCGTCGTAACAGATATCACAGATTCTATTAATGCTTTTTCTGATTATGCGGCTGCGCAGACTCCTCCGCCTGTCGAAGAAAAACATACTGCTTCGCCATCCATTGAAAAAGATGAGACGTCATCGCCATCTTTAAATTTTACTGAAGATAGAGCCCAGGAAAAAGGACCGAATGTTGCGAAACCAACGACCCTACCAAGACAGTTTGCACAGCAGAAAAAATTTGTAGCGCTTGAAGAAAACTGGCGTGGCCAATATTATAAAGATGTTTTATGGAAAAGGGCCGCCGCGTTTTTTCTCGATAATTTGTTGACGATGTTCCCGGTTATGTTTATTGCATTTGCAATTGCTTCTGTAGCGGTTGTGGGGCCGGAAGAACAAGTCTCGGATGAAAAAGTAAGTTTTATTCTATTTTTTACGTTCGGTGTGTATTTTATAGTTTGTGCAATTATGGAATCTTCCAAATGGCGGGGAACCTTTGGGAAACAAATCATGAAATTACAAATAACGGACAACGATGGCCATCCTATTGGTTTTGGAAGAGCATTATGGAGAAATATTGTGAGGTGCATAGTTGGCTATTCCTATTTATTGATATTTCCTTTGATCATCCAATACTTTACTTTCAAAAAAAGTAAACAATTATTTCATGATCAGCTTTCCAAGACGGTAATAGGCGAAAGGTTAAAACAATAAAAATTATTTAAAATATTACACAGGAATTTGGATGATAAATTCCGCGCCTTCCCCATCTTTTGTTTCTGCGTGTATGGTACCGTTATGTTCTTTGGTGATAATGTCATAAGTCAGTGATAAGCCCAATCCCGTTCCTTCACCAGTTGGTTTTGTAGTAAAGAAAGGTTGGAATATTTTATCAAGTACTTTTTGCGGAATGCCGGTTCCATTGTCACGCACCCTGATTTCAACCTTATCGTTTATTCTTTTAGTACTAACGGAAACTTTTGGCTCATAACCATCCCGAAGTTTTTTCTTTTTTTCATTCACAGAGTAAAATGCGTTATTATATAAATTCAAAAGCACACTTCCAATATCTTGGGCAACGATATTAATTTTATCAATATCATTATCAAAATCAGTCTTCATGATTGCATTAAAAGTTTTATCTTTTGCCCGCAATCCATGGTAGCTTAAACGAAAATATTCATCAGCAAGTGCGTTTATATCCGTAGGTTCTTTAGATCCTGAACTTGTCCGCGAATGCTGCAACATTCCCTTCACAATTGCATCCGCACGTTTTCCATGGTGCGTTATTTTCTCCATATTTTGCGTTAGGTCCGTTATAATTTCAATGGCTTCAGCTTTGTCGCTTTCAGATAATTTTTGAAATGGCCCATCTTCCAGTTCCTGTAATAGTTCAACATTCACTTCGGAAAAGTTATTTACAAAATTTAAAGGGTTTTGTATCTCATGCCCAATGCCGGCAGTAAGCAATCCTAAAGAAGCCATTTTCTCGGATTGGATGAGTTGAGATTGTGCCGATTTTAAGTCTTCTAACGATCTGCGTAACTGTAAAGTCCGGCGCCCTACTTTCCTGTATAATTTGAATAAAATAAAGGTGATTACAAATACAAATATCAGGCTCGCAGCCAGTGTATTCCTGGCAAATTTTTGCCTTTGTAATTCTAGCTTTTGAAGTGCTTTAGCCTTTGTAAGGATATCAATTTGCCCTTGCTTTTTCTGGATGTCAAAATTATTTTGAAGGTTGTTTACTTTTTGGGCGATGTCCAGGTTGAATAAAGTGTCCTTAATATTTGTAAATAGGGTTTGATATTTAAAGGCCTCGCTATAATTTGTTAAGGCAGCGTATGTTAACGCCAGCCCGCGGTAAGAATCTCTTAATTCTTTTTTTAAATTTGTTTGACTTGCTGTAAGCTGCGCATTTTTATAGGCGCTTAAAGCTTCAAGGTAATCACTGTCTTTGTAATAATTATCTCCAAGGCCAAGGTACGACTGAACAATATCTAATTGCAAAGTGAGTTTATCAGCATAATCAAGCGCCTCCTCGTGATACCGTTTTGCAAGGGCGTAATTTCCTTGCCGCGTATATATCTTACCAATGTCATTTAATGAATAAGGAATATTTTCGGTGTTCTTGTAAGCCTCAAGAGATTTCTTAAAATAATAAAGTGCTGAGTCATCCTTATTCCTGTTCATATAAGTTTCGCCGATATTGACCAGCAAGCCACCCATGATATTATTATCCTTCAATTTTTCACTGAGGTGCAGCGCTTTTAAATAATAGGTTAAAGCTTTTTCATAAGTGAATTTGTTATTTGAATAAATAGTGCCGATGTTTCCCAATGCTAACGCAATTTTATGATCGTCCTGGGTTTGTTCCGCAATTTGTAAAGACTTAAAATAATATTCCAACGCTTTGGGATCATCGCCCTGGTTCATGTATACGGAGCCAATGTTATTTAGTAATAAAGCTTCGTTCACCTTGTCTCCGATAGAATCGAATAACAGGTAAGATTGCGTCCAATGCTCAATTGTTTCTACGTACTTTGTCTGGTTATAATAAACCATCCCGATATTTTTCTGAGCGTAAGCTATGCCCGGCGCATATCTTAATTCTATAGAAAGGTCCCTTGCTTCATTACTATACTTAATAGCATCGCCAGGCGATGTGCTCATATATTCATTGCTCAAAAGAAGTAGATTCTTTACTTTATTAGTGTCGTTTGCACCTATTGATACCGCATTTTTTAAGCTATCAAATTTGCCATTTTGACCAAAGCATAATGCAGAAAGACAAAGAAAATATATGGGGAAGAATATCTTTTGTCCTGTCATTAGAGATTTTTAATTGAATAAATTTATATCGGTTTTTATTAATAATTAAATTATATAAAAATTTATAAAAAAAATGAGGGGCTATTCACCCACTCATTTTTCTTTAACTATATAAACTCATGCAATTTATAATTTTATAATTTTAAAGGTTTTATAATTTTGGTTGACTTGTATTTTAAGGAAATAAATGCCTGCACTTAAATTACTAAGATCTAGTTCAACACTTGTTGAAGAAACTTTGCGAATTGATTTTGGTGCATGCGCTTTGCCCGGCAAATCAAAAAGCACAAGATTATTACCTATGCCGACTGCATCGTTAACGCTGATCCTCACTTTACTTGTAACAGGATTTGGATAAGCCGTTATGACAACAGGAATGCCATTGGCGATTACGCCAATATTTGGATTAAACGCTATTCCACTGCACCTTAAAGAAGAGGAACTGGCATCACTCGCAACGGCAGTTTTTTGATTTCCGTTGTATGTCCTTAACTGCCATTGTAATTTATTTCCATCGAATGGAATATCAAAAGTACCTCCCGCAGGCAAAAATATATTTGGTTGCGCACCACTGTAATTTCCGGATGTTACGAGGCTATTATCGGCACCAATTGGTACATAAATAGCAGTTGAATTTGGATTGATGTACGAGAAATGTGCGACATAGTTTAAACCGGATGGATCATTCACCAAAACATCTACACAATCTAATTTAGGTTTTACATTTTTTGTGCCACCGCCTTTAGGATTTATGTATAAAGTTCCCGTGAGATAATTGATTGTGTAATCAGTTGGAATACTTAACGCAAGTGAATTTGGTATGATTGTGTAAACTCCCGCGTCACCGGTACACACCGGAGACAACGTATATTGAGGGCCGGAAACCACGGTATTGTCATTATAAACAAAACCCGATATTGTTGAAGTAAATGAAGGTATGGGTGAACCTTTAATTGTGAATGTATCGTTAGCCTGAACAGTAAGAGGCGCAGGTAAAATATTGAGATTACCCAAGCCATAACTTATTGCAAAGTTTTCTGAAAGTAATGCGCCGGGCACAATAAACGCCTGCCCGGCATGAATGCCTGTAATTAGGTTTATAGATTTAAGATTGGTAATTCCTGCATTGTCTGATGAATTAACATCTGCAGAATCGATAATTACAACTATATTATTATTGCTTGTGTCATTCACATTAGCACTATTTACTATTTGCGTACCCGCCACAATTGCTTTACCTGCCACAATCGCTTTACCCGCAACGAGCGCCTTACCCGCAACAATTGCTTTTCCATTTACAAGAGTTGATACAGTAGAATCGTTGACTTCGTAGTTGAAAATCGAAGCAAGATCTAATTCAATAATTCTCATGTCAGTTACGAGGCTTCCGGCAACAATTGCTTTGCCAGCTACGATCGCTTTGCCACTCGCTAAAAAGCTCATATCCTGCAAGTCTGCCGCAGTTAAAGTTCTGCCGGCAACAATTGCTTTTCCATTTACAAAAGCAATCGCGGTGTCTACAAGATTGGAGGTATGAGCCGTAATCAAATTATTGAGAAATGCTGCTCTGTTGGCTACATCAATATTGGTGTTGTCATATACATAATTAAAACTGATATTGTTTATTTTATTACCATAAGTTACCACCTTGTCTTTCGGCGTAATTTTAAGCGGCATTTGATTTATAGAAAGTAACCCATCTATAAAGGAATAATCATATAGTTCTATTAAGCCTGCGTCAGTGGGGTTAGTAGCGTCAAATGTTCTTGAAGCCTTAATAAAATATTTTCCTACGTTGCTAAGGTCTGTCGCAGGTGATGTATAAACAATATTATCCAGGCCAAGATCAGTCAGGGATAAACCGGAGCTTGCCAAAGGAACATTGTTCACCGTTATCGTTGATGTGAAAGCTGGTATTTTCTCTCCATATTTTTTACTCTTATTATCAGCTGCAATTACGATCTGTTTTTTTGGTATGGTAAAGAAAAAGAGTGCTTGGGAAATACCGCCATCATTGCCATTGATCGATTTGGGTTTTGTAGAAGCCTGTATGGCAGGATTGCCCGTAAATACGGGAATAGATGCTGTGATTTGCGTAGAACTTAAAACGGTTGTTGCAAGCGGGCTTCCTCTAAAAAGCACTTTGGTAGAATCAGAAAAATAATTCCCGGTAACTGAAACTGTGAATGTTGTTTTACCCGGAACCGTATTAGCAGGCACATCCAGGCTTGTAACAACCGGAGTAGGAGCAGCAAATGTTGCTAACGCTGCCTGGGCTTGTATAAGTCCGGCACCGCTCGATAGATCAAAGCCGGGGGTGCTAATATCCAGTGCAGTTGCCTGAAGAAGGGCTTTCATTTCTGCCGGCGTTATTACGTGGCTTGAAAATTTAGATTGCGCTTCTATTAAAAGAGCTGCTACGCCAGCGGCATGTGGAGCGGCTGCGGAAGTACCAAAGAAGTTTGGAAACTGATCTCCCTCAATATTAAGTGATCCAAAATTTACTGTTGTATTTACTCCATCCGGGGCGGTAAAATCGGGCTTATTTCTTACTACTCCATTTACTGACGTGCCTCCCAAAGAACTAAAAGTTTCGGTATTGTAAGGGGCTGTGCCTCCAAAGGCAGGCGTCTGATTATATCTTATGGCACCTACAGTCATCGCCCCGGCGGCATTCGACTGGCCTACAATTGTAGATTGAACTGAATTGTACTCGTTGATCTTTAAATTTCCCCGAAAAACGATGTATTTAAAATTTACTGCAGTGCTTCCTGCAGCACGTATGATCATTAGATCGGCAAGCGTATTGGCTGTAACTGTGAAAGGAAGAATTTCAATTGGATCTCCACCGATGTTATTTCTATTAAAACCTATGATTGAACCA
>JBBRSV010000178.1:0-6315 GCA_038245055.1 Chitinophagales bacterium
ATCAATACCTCATCTGGTTATGGTTATGTGTTGCCATCATTCAGCAACAACCCTGCTATAGGCGATAGCTTACTTGCTTTCACTTCAACACATACTTTAAATTATATTGGAATCCCTTTGGCATTAAAATATAGTATTACAAAAGGCAAATTCAGTTTTAATGCAATGGCAGGGCTTTCTGCCAATATTTTAACAAGAGGTAAAATTGAAACAGTATTAGAGAAAGGTTTTAATAACGAAACAGAAGTTGTAAATAATTTACAGGGGTTACGAAAAGTTTATTTTAGCGGATTAGCCGGTTTGGGAGTTGACTATAAATTGAATAAAAAGATGTCGCTAAGTTTTGCGCCTACTTACAGGTTTGCATTAAATTCCATTAATCAGGATGCTCCTGTAAAATCTTATCCCAATTCATTTGGGTTATTATTAGGATTAAAAATAGGATTGTAAATGTTTAGCGAGCAACTTGTAATGTTTGGTTTTATCCTGATTGCTTTCATTGTATTGTTAATATTCATCAGATACTGGCCATTTAAAATACACAGGCAAAAAAATTCAGTTTTAAAATACCAAAAGCTGAATTTGCTTACCGGGGATATTATACTACTTGAGATTAAAGAATTTGAATATGAGGTTGCTCAACTCTCAAAAAATGGCTATGAATTTTGCTCTTTCAAGGAACTTTATGATTTTACTGAACGCAAAACAATATTTCCAGAAAAAGCCTTTGTAATACTTGACGATTATGCAATACCACACCTGGAAAAATTGATAAGTATGGAATTAGTTACGACTAGTAAGAATGTAATAATTTTCAAACCAATAATTCAAAATGAGGGAAATAATATTGTTGCAAATAGTCATAAAAGAGTACTGTTTTTGCTACTCTGCATTATAAGTTTTAACAAGCTCCTTTTTTCGCAAAATCGTCCATCTAATCAGGAGTTTAATAACACTCGTTTAAGGGGTGTTGTAATAGCTGAATCAGCTGTAGGGACCTTAACAATGGTTGGTTTACATTATTTATGGTATAAAAAATTCCCTCATAGCCGTTTTCATTTATTTAACGATAATAACGAATGGTTAAATATGGATAAAGTAGGCCATGCCACAACAGCCTATAACATTTGCGCCTTTCAATATAATACCATGCAGTGGTGTGGCTTAAATAATAACCGCTCTAATTGGATTGGTGGATTAACCGCCCTGGGATTTCAAACTATTATAGAAATTTTTGATGGTTTTTCGCAGAAGTGGGGCTTTTCAACAGGAGATATGCTGGCGAATATAGCAGGCACCACTTTATTTATGGCACAGCAATTCGTCTGGAAGGAACAACGGGTGCAACTAAAATTCTCTTTTCACAAAACTATCTACCCTCAATATAATCCTGGGGAACTCGGAAAAAATATTTGGCAGCGATGGTTGAAGGATTATAATGGGCAAAACTACTGGCTCTCTGTAAACCCGTCGTCATTTATGAGCAATCAAACAGATTTTCCCAGGTGGCTGAACCTAACCTTTGGCTACGGTGCAGACGGTATGACAGGTGCAGTTACCAACCCTGCAAAAATTGACAATAGGGAAATTCCAGAATTTAAAAGGGTACGCAAGTATTTTATTTCAGCAGATGCCAACATAAACAGGCTATTTAATAAGGCGAGTTCCCCTTCATTATTTTTACCAGCTCTTAATATAATGAAACTACCCTCGCCTGCTTTTGAATTTAAAAGGAATACAAAAATGAAATTTTATAGTTACTATTTTTGATAATATAGTGAAACATATTTTCTTAGCATATTAGGTATCAATACTTGAATTGGAGAGTAGGCATATTATAGTGAATTTTTTTTGCCAATTCTAGGAGATATTTTTATGCTTTGAATAAGTCCATAAGAAAACTATTTTAAAATGAGACCTATAAAATTTTTTGGGATGCTGATTTTTTTTAACACATGCTTTTTCATTTGTCAATCACAAATGAAAGAAAAGCTGGGCAAAGGGACAGTAAGTTTAGAAAAAATTATTTTTCATTCAAAGGGTTTGACTACTTATTTTCCAAAAATCGACTTTATGATCGATAGTGATAGAAATATTAAAGAGGCAAGAGAGTTTTATCTTAAGGGAGCTCGAACTGGAAAACATTATTTTGGTTATTTTACAGGGCGCTTGAAAAAAAATGAATATAATAAGTTGATTGAACTTCTTGAAACCTGTAATCTCGACTCCATGAAATTTCCTGCAAAAGAATGTTGCGATGGAATCATAACTACTATGATTATCTATTATAACGGGCAAAGAAAATATTTTAAGTCGATGACACCTCCTCCCGAAGCAGAAAAATTAATCTTGTTCTTAAATTACATTGGAACTTATACCAAATTAAAAAAGACAAAAGATATTAATAATTTCGAGGAATAAAGTACCATTTTAATTATTTTTTCCAGTATAGAAAATAGAATCATTCACTATCTAATATAAAATTGCATACTGTTACATAGTTTAAGCAAGAAGTAACACGGCTAGCCCAAAACGGCTACGAACTTTGCTCTTTAAGAGAACTTTACGACTTTACAGAACATCAAAAAAAATTATCTGAAAAAGCATTTGTAATACTAATGAACTATGATTTACCCCAGCCTGTTAAATCTTTAAGAATGGAGTTATTGAGGTATACTATACGTATAATTTTTTTTAAGCGGGTGATTTAGTATCCCAATGAGACTAACGCTTTGGCAAATGAGAAAGATTTTTCGCAAAATGAATTAGACCATTCTAATGACAGGTTAAATTGGTTCTTAAAATATATTTTTACTTCAACCCAACTAAATATATAACTGAACGCTACTATTGTTGAAAGCTGCAACTATGGTATATCTGATCCCAGTCATCTTGTTTATTTTTTTGGTTTTATTTATCAGGTTTTGGAAAATAGGTGTTCGTAAAGAAAGCTTGACAGTTTTAATGTATCATCAGATTGATTTGACCAGGCGGAATAGTTGTACAGTAACTGTATCCCAGTTTGAGCAGCAGCTTAATCATTTAATAGATAATGAATTTGAGTTTATTACTGCTAAAGAATTACGCTTGTTTACTGAAGGTAAAACTAGCCTGCCTTTAAAATCGGTATTGGTAACATTTGATGACTGTTATATTTCTGTTTTCAAGCTTGCGCTTCCCCTTCTGTTCAAATACAAAATAAGGGCTGTGTTCTTTATTCCCACGCTTTACGTTAATGGTATCGAATTAAAAGATAAGAATTCCATGAGTCTGGAAAATTTAAAAGAGCTTGTAAACCAAGGGCACGAAATAGCCCTGCACAGTCATTCTCATCCCGATTTCAATGCAATTGAACCGGAAGAAATAAAAAGGGAATTGGAACTAAATATCAACTACCTCGAAAACAATGCCATTCCTTATGAACCTGTTCTTGCCTATCCTTATGGTAGCAGACCAAGAAGCAACGGTCACTACATTAAAATGAGAGCTGCTTTTAAGGAACTGGGTATTAAAGCAGGATTCAGGATTGGTAACAGGATAAATGAACCTCCGTTTGATCCTTTTGAAATAAGCCGACTTGACATAAATGGATCTACTTCATTCGCAAGATTTAAATTAAAAACCCGTTGGGGGAAATTGTTTTAAGATAAAAAATATTTTAAGCCTACCCAACCAATTTCTACTCAGCTACTACTATATAATAAATCAGCCACTGTGTTTTATAAAAGTAAACAAGGCAGGTGTAAACAAAACTTTAAATAATTTAAAATCAGTAACATGAAAACAGTCAGTCTAAAAGTGTTTAACTCAATTTCAACAGTAGTAATAGCGCTGCTGTTAGCATTAATTTTTTCAATCTCTTTCACGTCCTGCGAAAAACCGGATGTGGCAACCACCACTGCCACTTTACGCACAAAAGAAATAACCTTAAACCCTACAGCAGGTAACCTGCAATCAGGTAAGGCTATAATTGCAGAAAACGCCGATCATTCTTTTAACGTTTCCATCACTTTACAAAATACAGTGAAGGACACAGTTATGGTAATGCATATCCACAATGGCAGCATAACCTCACCTGGTACGATAGCAATACCGCTGACCAATATTACAGGAACTGGCGGACAAGCTTCGGGCACCACTTTAAACATTACAACGGCAACATCGGCTGCAGGACCAGCCGTGCCTGTTACTTATGATAATATCATTACTTACCTCGGCTACTTTAATGTTCATTATAGTGCGGGGCAAATAGGAAATGTTGTTGCCAACGGAAATATTCAGTAATTAATTTTTAACAACTAAAACTATATCAATGTGGAAAAAGTAGCATCCGCATTCATTGCATTGATTTTAATAAATGTGTTGTGTACGTCTTGGACTTTGAAAACTCCGGTCAAAAAAGCTGATGGCTACACAGAAGCAAGTTTGAATACAATAGCTCCAAACTTAATAAAGGTAACAGCTATTATATCAGAGAAATCAAAGCCGGAGTTTAAACCCCTTTCGGGGGTACTAATAAATGTTAGTGATACAGATACATTTGTTTTTGATAAAAGAGAGTCTATTGATAAAGTACAGAATGGCAATCCAAAAAAATCGATTCAAAAAGACGAAATACACGAATTGAGAAAGCGACGTTTTGAGAAGGTTGTATTTGGTTTAGCACAATTTTTAAATAATTTATAAAAAAAAGTATGAAAAAAAATTATTTCCTGACTACAACAAAAGCTAAAGTATTATATGTGCTGATAGCTCTTTCAACATCTGTAATTTTCTTTGCCTGTAAAAAAGAAGAAAAAGATAAAGCAGAAAATCTTTGCCCTGTTGTAACAGAAGCAGCAGTACCGCAGCTGGTAAGAGATTCCTTTGCAGTAAGGTACCCTGCAACGCTGGTTACTACCTGGTTTTATAAAGACAGTTCCAGTTATTGCGCCTTGTTTACTATTTCTGCTGTGGAAAAACTGGCGCAATTTGCCCCCAATGGAAGTTTCATTAAAGAAGAAATTGAAACGCACCAGGACGGTGAAAATGAAGATAGCACTGGCACAGGTGGTAAAGTAACGACAGGCTGCGAATGTGAAACGCATAAGGAGCACGATTGATTTCTGTGATTAACTTGAGGGTTTAAGCATGGAAGGCCCCTCTTTTATCATTGGGAGGGGTCATTTTAAAATTTTATTTTCTGGTAATGAAAAAAATATTTACTGGTTTAAAATTATTCGCTGCCGAAGGAGTTTTTTGGGTAATAAGAATAGTTGAACAAGTAAAACAGAAAATATTAAACCCTTTAAACGGGTTATTCAAAAAAATCAGATGAAACAAAAATTAATATTCTCATTGATCATTGTATTACCACTTTTTTGTTTGGCACAAAAGAAAATTACTGTAAGCGGCTATGTTAAAGATATAAAGACGGGCGAAACATTAATTGGTGCAAGTGTGTATATCAGTAATGAAAAAAGAGGAACAACTACCAATGCTTATGGTTTTTATTCCATCTCTGTAAAGCAATCCGATTCTATTGGAATTGTAATTTCTTACCAGGGATATAAACCTCAAATATTTACGGTAAGTGGCAATGTGGATCAGACACTTGATTACAACCTGCAGGAAAAATCGAACGACTTATCGGAAGTTGTTGTAAGTGCCGCAAGAAACAACAGCAATGTTGCCAAAGCAAGAATGAGTGTTATCAATATTCCGATGAAGCAAATAAAAACCCTGCCAGCCATTGCAGGTGAAAGAGACATTCTTAAAATTATTCAGTTGCTTCCCGGTGTGCAGTCGGGCCAGGAAGGTACAACAGGATTTTATGTACGGGGTGGAAATACAGATCAAAACCTGGTACAACTGGATGAAGCTACCGTGTATAACCCCAATCACCTGTTTGGGTTATTTAGTACATTCAATACAAATGCCATCAACAGCGTTACACTGATTAAAGGAGGCTATCCGGCACAGTACGGCGGCAGGTTAAGTTCTATCCTCGACATCACCATGAAGGAAGGCAATAAGAAAAAATTCAGCGGCGAAGGCGGGCTGGGTTTAATTTCAGGAAATCTTACTCTGCAGGGGCCTATCAAAAAAAATAAATCGTCCTATATCATTTCAGCACGTCGCACTTTTTTAGACTTGCTTGCTCAGGCTGTTCTGCCAAAAAATAAAAATAATACCAACTATTATTTTTACGATATCAATGCCAAAGTAAATTTTGAACTGGGCAAAAAAGATAAATTGTACTTCAGCTTCTTTAAAGGGCTTGACAATGCAAAATATGCAGGTGCCAGCAGTTTAAACTACGGAATCAATTTTGGC
>JBBRSV010000179.1:0-6274 GCA_038245055.1 Chitinophagales bacterium
AGTTTCAGCAGATTACTATATTTTGCTTAACAGCGATGTTGAAGTAAACGCTGGCTGGATTGCACCCATTATTTTAGCAATGGAATCTGATGTAAAGATTGCTGCCTGCCAGCCCAAAATTTTATCTTATAAAAACAAAAAACAATTTGAATATGCAGGCGCTTCCGGTGGCTGGATTGATGCACTTGGTTATCCTTTTGCCCGCGGACGCATTTTTGAAATTTGCGAAAATGATAATGGACAGTACAATAATCCGAAGCAAATTTTTTGGGCAACAGGCGCAGCATTGTTTGTACGGTCAGCAGTGTTTCATGAATTAAATGGTTTTGATGAATATTTTTTTGCACACCAGGAAGAGATAGATTTATGCTGGCGCATGCAAAGAGCGGGCTATACTGTTTATGCAGAACCTGCATCAAAAGTCTATCACGTAGGTGGTGGCACATTGCCAATGGGAGATCGTAAAAAAGTTTTTCTCAACTTCAGGAATAACCTTGTGATGCTTTCCAAAAACCTTCCTTTTTTTGAAGCCTTATGGAAAATTCCTGTAAGGATTTTTCTGGATTTTATTGCTGCATACAGGGCATTGATTGCAGGTAATTTCAGTACTTTTATTTCCATTGCATCGGCACACATGCATTATGTTGAATGGGTACTAAGTGGTAAAAGAGGAAAGAGATTGCCAAAGATAAAAATGAAAAATTTGCAGGGAGTGTATCATGGAAGTATTGCATGGGCATTTTTTATAAAGAAGAAAAAAACATTTTCTGAAATTATTGGCATCAATAAATGATTTTTAAATTCAAACGGTTATTTTTGCAAAGCAAAATGTAATATATGGAACACGAAGCAGAACTTGATAATAATGATAAGGACATAGCCCACAATTGGGTTTCTTCTTCACGTTTTCTTTTTTATTGCCAGGTAGTAATATTTATAGCGCTTGTATTAGGTGGTTGTTATACCATGTATGTGCACAGGTATCAAGGAAAGCCCAAGGTTGAAGTTCCGGGCAACACACTTTACAATCCGCAATACAAATAAATTTTGCCTGCACACCTGCAATTCTTATTTTTACAATCCATTTTTTAGTTCTTAACATTATTAGCGGAAGTAGCTCATTTGGTAGAGCACGACCTTGCCAAGGTCGGGGTGGCCGGTTCGAGCCCGGTCTTCCGCTCATCATCCCGACATGTTCGGGATTTTTTTTAAATAGAGAAATTAATGTGTTTACCCGGGTGGTGGAACTGGTAGACACGCAGGACTTAAAATCCTGTGATCAGCAATGGTCGTGTGGGTTCAACTCCCATCCCGGGTACAATGTAATTTTAAAAGCCTTGTCAGTATTAACTTTCAAGGCTTTTTAAATTTTAGGGGGAGCTTACAGGGGAGGCTTTGAATCATATTGATAGTTATTTAAAGAGTTATCTCCCATCCCGGTCACGGGAATTTTGAATATCCTAACTGTGATGAGGATGGCATGGGGGACATTTTAAAAATAATTTCGAATTCATTAAAAGCCAAATTTCGCCCATTGCGGATATAATTGCCTTTTAGGCATTCGTTAGCGCATTTAAAAAAAAGGACTTGCATTTAAACTGTCTTTTCTGGTTGCCGTAGTCTGCAATTAGGATATTGAGGGTATCCTGTGGACATAATTGTCTGCAGATTTACAATCGAAACTTCAGGTAAACCAAAGGCATGTCCTTATCCATGTCCTGCTGCACCAATTCAGCTATTCGGCGATGTTGGTGATTGCCGGGGTACAAAACCATCGGCACAAACACCACCATCAGTGGCTTCTTTTTTGTTTTTTGTAAGCATTGCAAATTGTAAGTGGAAGACCAACAAAGGAAAAAAGTACTTGAAATTATTATTAGCTGATAACCTCATTTTTATTGACCGGAGTACTTTTACTTTGGAATATTTTTCGAAAAATTCCAAACAAAGCTTAGAAGAAAATACCTTGCAATGCTCTGATAATTTTGTTCCTGTATTAAGTTGTTACTAATATATCTTGAATAACCGATGTTCTGGTTAAGTATATCATGGGCATCTATTTTGATGATGGCTTTTTGATTCTTTAGAAATCTTTTGCCGAAATAAGCGTTCCATAGAAGTACATTATTGTTACGATCGAATAACGCGGTTTTTTGACGGAGGCTGCCCTGTAATTCATTGTTTAATTCAAGATGCCAGGGCAAGATAACTGTAAGGTCAATGTTGTGTTCCTGCGTCCAGTATTTCGTTTCCACTTCAGTTCTTATAGAAGATTTGGAAATATTATAAAGGATGTTGCCATAATAATAGAAGCTATATTTCCTTTCATTGTCTTTACTAAAACTAAAATTGAATGTGATGGCTGTATTGTTAATAGTATTTTTTTTTGTGTTAACTATATTGTTGTAACGTGAACCATTGAAATTAAAACCCATATTAACGTCCACATCGGTTTTTTTGAGTTTAAAGAAATAAGTAACCCCTGAAGAATAATTATGATTGCCATTGGTATTAATATATTGATAAATAGTACGGCCAAGTGTATCAGTGAAATTATTGGTAACAATTGCATTGGATTGTAATGAAAAAGATCCATAGAAAAACATACCACGTTCGCTCAATATCCTGAAAGAGTTGAAATTAAAATTGATGCTGTGATTAAACTCCTGCTTTAATGAAGGATTGCCAATGGTAATACTTAAAGGATTTGAATTATTCTGCACAGGTTGTATCTGGTTAATGGAAGGTTGTCGTGTATTGCCATTATAATTAATTGAAAGACGGCTGCTTTCATTGAATTTACAGTTAAAGCCGGCCCTGGGAAAAAAATTAGTAAAGTTACGCTTGAGTGATGAATCCTTAAGCAAGTCTTTTTGATTAAAGTTCGCTTTTGCAATATTACTGCCAAAGGAAAACGTAACTTTTTTATCATTATACTTAAACGCAATACCAGCAATATTAGTGAGCACATTAAAATTATAGTGATTACTGAATGTATCATTGAGAAATGCATATTTCCCATTTAAATCTTTATCAAAAGATAAATGCTGTGCATCACTCCTGCTGTTATGCCAGGCATAATTCAACTCAACAAAAAGTTTTTTTGATAATGGTTCAGTATAAATTATTTTTCCATTGAGGGTAGCAACAATATTCTCATTCACTTTTTTCTGATCAGTGGTGTCTCTTAAAGAAATGTTTCCACTCTTATCAAAAAACGAATTCAATGAATAAAGAAATCCATCAGAGTTGTTTTCGTTATACTTTTGTTCAAAGCTAAAAGAAATTGTTCTGCCGGGTTTTTTAAATTTTTTTCTTAGCAGGAAAGAAGATTGCAGGGTTTGATTATCACCATTTGAATTAGTATTACGCACACTGTTGTTTACAGGATTGCCAATCTCATTTTGTGATTCGCCGGTAAAACTACTTATGCTATTGCTGATGCCCTTGTATCCGTTAGCCTTTATTTTTATTGATGTTGAACTATCAATCTGCCATTCATAAGTGCCATTAAGAGAATGTCTCTGCCTGCTGCTGAAAGTCTTACTCGATTCGCTGTTAAAAAAAACAGTATCGGGCAAAATAGATTGTGATAATGTACTGCCGTACCCCTTACTATTAAATTTGTTATAGAGATAGCTGCCATTCATACTTTGCTTACCCTGATGAAATTTATTGGAATAGTTTAAACCACCAGCCCAGTTTTCAGGCAAACCTTCGCCGCTGTAAGAAAAGTTATTGAACTCACCATTATTATTTCCAATCCCTGCAAAACCACCAAAATCATCATTGAACTCCGGCCCATTACCAGGGATATACTGATTAGTTGCCTGCAAGTCTGATCCTGTTTTATCGGTACTACTCATAATACCATAAGCAGATAATTTTCTTTTGTCTCTAAAACTGTTGATCATTGCACTGTTAGCCCACTTATCATTTAAGCCAGCGCCCAAATCCAGCTTGCCGAAATAACCTTTTTTCTTATCTTCTTTCAGTTTCAGATTAATCGTTTTCGATCGTTCTCCATCATCAATGCCGGTGAAAGTTGCCTGGTCGCTTTTCTTATCGAAAACCTGTACCTTATCAACTGCATCAGCCTGTAAATTTTTTGTAGCGATGGTAGGGTCATCTCCGAAAAATTCTTCTCCATCTACCAAAATCCTGTTTACTTTCTCTCCCATTGCTGTTATTATACCATTTTTATCAACCTTTACACCCGGTAATTTCTTAAGCATTTCTTCTACTGAAGCACCTTCACGAACTGTAAAACTGTCTGCCATAAATTCAGTCGTATCTCCATTTATTTTTATTGCACTGATCTGGTGACGTACAATTACTTCTTTTAGAATAATAGTTTTTAAGGTCATCATAACAGTGCCTATGTCGAAAAGGGAAGTATTATTTAATTGCAGTTTATCATTGTAATCTGCATACGTTGGATGCGTAACAAGTAAAAGATACTTACCCGGCAATAACTTTTTTAATTCAAAATTTCCATTTGCGTCACTGCGGGTAAACTTATACAAGATGGAATCCTTTTGCCATAACAGCGAAACAGATGTATTAGTAAGATTCTGTTTATTAATGGAATCAAAGATTACTCCTTTAATCGATGCAGTTTGTGCAAAGGAAAAACAGTGACATGTTATAAGCAAAACGATCAACAGAACGGGTTTCTTCATATTGCAGTTAAAGATTTAAAGGCTACAATTTTATTATATCTGCTAATCAGACGAATACTGGCTGTCCTAAGAAACTTATACTTTTCACTATACTTTCCTTATCTGAAAACTTAAAAGTAAAACAAAAGGAAGGCAACAGCCTCCCTTTCTTAAAATTTTAGCGGACCACAATAGTTGTGATGCTATCGTATCCGGCACTTAATAAATAACTCCTGTCATCGCTTCTTCCATCAATCCATTCGGCCCCCCTGGCATTGTAAGCGGTCCGTTTCCTTTAAGATTGGCATAAGCGCCTGTGCCACTTACAATCTCCCATCTTCCCTTAGGAGGAGAAGTCTTATAGACACATTCCTGGTGAATAGTAATAGTTCCACTTCCATCAGATGGGGTCAGAACCACTACACAATGGGCCCTGGCTAAAATGCCATTTGCTAATACGGGATCTACAACCATAGTAGATGTGCCTGAAATATTTAATGCCCCTGTGGTAGTAAATGTTCCCGTTGTATTAGGAAATGTTGAAAAATCATACAGTCCAGTAATGGTAACTGCCCCGGGCTTTGTTAAAGCCAGCTTTGGGGTTACCCAGCTTGTTGTACAAAATGCAATGAGCAGTAGCGTTATTGCAACTGAGAAAATTTTGTTTTGTTTCATAATAGATTGTCCTTTTTTTGTTTAATGAATGAATAAATCCACAATATGTGAATGATGTTATTATTGGTTTTTAATTAAGTCGAATACATCTTGAATTCCAAGGCACAGAAAAAACATTTTAAAATTATAATGCGCTGTCGCATTGCTCCATAGCTAAAATGCTTAGCCCTTACAACAGTTTTCTATCTTACCATGTATTGGTAACAATCACTATCAAGTACAACAGCCATACTTTCAGCATCTATTATCCGGAAATGAATGTCGAAGGAAGAACCAGATGCAACAGTTGATACATTACGCCATAATTCTTCTTGTCCGTCTCCTTTATCGTTTGTCATAATAGATTGTGGCGTTAAACCATGACCCAGTGTAAGCCATGATGTACTTGTACAGTTGCCATCTACAACATTTATAGGATCAACAGCACGCTGAAGAAGGTATTGGTGATTCGGCAACAGGTTATGCACCTTAGTATCCAGTGTAATGATTTTTGCTGCATCGGCATCCTGGAGAAAATGGATATGGCCGTTTTGGTTGCCTTCTGCTTGAAGTACAACTTCAAGGTTAAAGGAAGGGTTTTTTGCAATTGCATTAGCATCATCAGCTTTTGCTATGGAAGTAATTTTTGGCTGTTCTTTATTTTGTTGAATTTCTTTTTGGCAAGCTGCCAAAATAAAAATGATAATACTGCAGGCCAGCAAGTTCTTCCACATAGAAGTTGTTTTAATTGTTTTCATGATGATGATTTTTTTAAGATGGATAAATTCACAATTTGTGAATAGTGAAATTGTTTATTACTTTTTCAGCCAGGGGGTAAGAGCGGTATTTAAACAGGAGTATAATAGAATATCAAAACTAATAGCGGTATAAAAACAATACAACCCCTCAATTGGGAGTATTTATAAAAAGAAATGTTTTGAAATGGAGAGCGTATAAAC
>JBBRSV010000180.1:0-6254 GCA_038245055.1 Chitinophagales bacterium
CGGTTTGATCTTTTTTAAATAAAGACATATGCGGAGAAATGATGCTCTCCTGGAAACCTAAATCGCGGTAAAAATTTTTTGACAATTCAAAATCTTTGGCCCCTATAAATGGCCGGATTGATTTGTTTTTTTGATTCATATTTTTTGGGTGTTTTCTTTTAAATTTAAGAGCATATTCAAAATTTACCCGTTTGTTGTTGATAAAGCTTTTCAAATGATGCTACTGTTTTATTAATGTCGTGCCCCTGCGCCAATTCCAGGCTTTTTGCACTCATCCTTTTGTAAACGTCATCACGAGTAATAAGGTCCTCTATACTGCGAACAATGGTAGGATTAGCTCCTTCATTAAACAGGTAGCCGTTCACGTTATCCTTCACCAGCTCGCCCAGGGCACCTGCATTAACCGCTATCACAGGCAGAGCTGATGCCATAGCTTGCAAAGTGCCCAGGCTAAGTAACTCTGCAATACTTGCAATTATAAAACACCTGCTTATTTTATAGAAATAGGGAAGCTCACCATCGGGAACAAAGCCTGTAAAAATAACGTTATCAGCTACGCCCAACTTGCCTGCAAGTTTTTCGAGGCCAATTTTGCTGGTGCCTTTTCCTACAATCACAAAACAAAAATCAATTTTTTTTACCGCTACTGCCACCGCCTCAAGTATTTCTTCAATATGTTTTTCGGGATCGAGCCTGCCTACATACAGTAATACAGGTTTGTCGGGAATTAAATATTTTGCTTTTATTTCTTTTGTTTCTCCGATGGGATTAAATATTTGAAGGCTTATACCACTGGAAATAGCGATGACAGGCACTTTCAAACGCGACCTTATAAGCTGCGCTGCTGTTTCTGTTGGCGTTGTCACCAGGTTCACCTGGTTAAATATTTTAGAGAAACTTTTCCATAAATAATGTCCAACCGACCGCTTGACGGATTCATTTTTAAACAAAAAAGTAAAATTTTCAGGCATGAAATGATTGCTGCCTATTATAGGTATTTTTAGAATTTTATTTACCTGCACAATTGCCTTACATAAGGGAAAATGATCCTGCACATGTATAATATCCGGCTTAAAGTTTTCTATAATTTGCCGCACACGCGATTTTAATAAATATGGAATCGGCGGACGTATTGATGGATTAATTATTATAGAAAAGGACGGAATCCCGAATACGTCCAGGTTATCAATTTTCCCGTAAGAAGCATGTATCGATTCGGAAGGTGCAATTACTGCAATCGTATGACCCTTTTCCTGCAACATGGGACCAATGCGGCACACAAAATAATATACCCCGTTAATATGCGGGTAATAGCTGCTGGAGGCAAATAGGATTTTCATAATCTTTTGACGATTGATCTTATAAAATAAATCACCAATACAGATAACACGGTTACAATTGCAATGGCGGCAAAAAGATCAAGGTAGTGGCTTATCTGTTTGTAGGCACTTCCAAACAACATACCTATTCCCATGTAAACAATAAACTGCATTGCTGACGTAACCAGGCAAATTCTAATGAAACGATCATATGGGACTTTTGAATTTCCCGCCAGGTAAATACCAGCGATGCCAATACCAAGAGTAATTTTAGAAAGAGCAATTGTCTTTTTAGGATTTGCGTTAAAATATGCCCTTACTGCGTCCATTTTTTCAGGCTTTGGGCCAAATCGTTTAACCAAAGGTTTAAGGAATGAAGGAATACCCCAGCGGCCAAAAGTGTAACTTAATGAGTCACCAATTACATCGCCAAAAACAATCACAGGATAGGCAATAAATAAGTTTAAATATCCCCCAATACATAAAAATCCCACAATCACCGCTAATATTGGCCCTTCTACAATAGCTAAGGGAAATAATATGATGTATTTATATTTTAAGAGTAAATAGAGAATATTGTCCAATTGAACCGGCTACGTTAAACAAGAAATATTATTAAATGCAAGTATACAAAATGATCTCCTGATAGTCTGTTCCAATTTCATTGGCCAACTGATGAATCTCATTCTTTTGTATGACGTTAAGTCTTTATATATCTATCGACAAAAAATATTTTTGCATTAATTTAATTCTTTAAACATTAAAATTTTATTGATAATTCCAGTGTATTATTTTTTTAAGGCTTATTTAAAATATTAATGCCGGGGTTTAAACCTAATACAACCATTCATTAGCTAATAAAACAGGGAGGCTTGGTCGAAATGCCACAAAAAAAAGTGAAACAAATACAGTTTGAATCGAATACCTGGAAAAGATTGCTTGATTTTTTTAGGGAGGAGAATGTCTATTTTAAAAATAGGCTTTCAGATATTCTTAAGGAAAGTTTCGACAGAAATTTGCTGGAGGCATTGGAGAATTTTCAAAGCCGGTTTATAATACAGGATGAGTTAAATAGGGCGCTGAGAAAAGAAATTTCGGAATTAGATAAACTATTATTGGACGAAAAAATTAAGGAGGCAATAAGCAAACCAGTGATAGAAAGATTACTTGGCAATCTTCGGGAAAATCTCTCTAAGTCTGAAAGGCGGTTTTGTGCATTGCACCTTGATTTTAATAAATACTTGTCTGAAAATATATAATAGCAACTTAAAAAATAAAACCGACGCCTGGTTTAATTAAGCAATCGCTCCAGTTTTTTTGAATCTATGATGGTGATATTCCCATTTAAAATTTCAATAAGCTTTTCAGTTCTAAAATCACTTAAGGTTCTAATGAGCGATTCAGTTGCAGTTCCGGCGATGCTGGCCAGGTTTTCACGGGTAATGTCTATCGTAAATTTTTCATCTTTTTCATTTCTGTATTTGTTCTGAAGTTTGAGTAAAGCGTCCGCCACTTTTTTGCGTAACGAATTATATGCAAGGCCTAGTAAATGTTCTTCTTTTATCGAAATATTCCTCGCTAAAAGTTGAATAAATTTTTTCGCCACGTCAGGGTTTCTATTCAATAGATCTTCAAAATCTTCTTTAGGTATTATGGCTATTTCTGTTGATTCAAGTGCTTCCGCCGTATCCTTGTAAACACTTTGTTCCAATAGCGCGATGTATCCTAAAAAATCGCCTTCGCTGTAAAGCTCCGTTACCAGTTCTTTGCCGTCTTCATGGGTTTTAAAGGTTTTTACTTTTCCTTTTATTACATAATAAAGCCGGTTAGGATGATTACCTTCTGAATATATAACCTGTTTCTTTTTATAAATATTTGTATTACTGTTTTCAGTTAAAGACTCCAGCGCGCTTTTACCAAATGAAACTTCCAGAAGGTGGTTTAAACCGTCTATACCGGGAGAAAGTTGCTCTTTCAGCAAGTCAAACTTTTTTAAGCGGCTGTCCACAGCATTCAGTAATTCAGTGCCATCGAAGGGTTTTGTAATGTAATCATCAGCGCCAAGGCCCATTCCTTTGCGAAAATCGCTACGTTCAGATTTGGCTGTTAAAAAAATAAAAGGCGTATTCTTAATTCGTTCATTTTTATGTACGGCGTGCAACACGCCATAACCGTCGAGTACCGGCATCATTATATCACATATAATAAGATCAGGCAAATGTTCAAGAGCTTTTTCAACTCCTGTTTTTCCATTCTCCGCAACAATCACTTCGTAGTTAGACAGCCCAAGTATTTCCGCAGTATTATCGCGTATGTCGTCATTGTCTTCAATAATCAAAATCTTTTTCATCAATTATTTTTAAGTATTAAAAGTGACAAGAAATTCGGTTCCTTTATCCAATTCACTCTTATACGTAACCAGGCCATTCATAAATTCCGCATATTTCGCCACTATATGTAAACCAAGACCAGTACCCTGGATATTACCTGCATTGGAGGCCCGAAAAAACCGTTCCATCAAATGTTTCTGATCTTCCTTTGAAATGCCAATACCATAGTCCCTAACGGAGAGCGATACCCGCTTTTTAGTGTTCACAGTTTTTATTTCAATCCGCTTGCCTTCAGACGAAAACTTACTCGCATTTGAAACGAGGTTCATGACTATATGTTTCAACAAAGAAGGATCCAGGGAAACAACTGAATTTCCTTCGTGGCAATAAACAGTTTCCTGTTTATTTTTTAGGTTATTTTTTATTTCTTCCAAAATCATTTTCATTATCTTTTCAATATCGAATTCTGCCAGGCGTACCTGTACTTTTCCTTCTTCAATTTTACCTACACTAAGGAAGTCATTTAAGATATCAGTAAGCATATTTACCGAAGAAATAATGCGTTGCAGATGTTTTTCCCTTTTCGGCTGGTCCTCAGTGGAGAAATATTTTTCAATCAGGTACGCTGATGAAAGCACGGTACTTAGTGGAGTACGAAATTCATGCGAAGCTGTGGAAACGAAATTTGATTTTAATTCATTAAGCTCTTTTTCTTTTTCCAGTGATTTATTAAGTTCTTCCTTAGAGCGCTCTAACTCATGAAGGGCATCTGTAAGTTCAACAGTTCTTTTTTCCACGGTAGCCTCAAGTTCGTCGTTAAGTTTTCTAATTTCTTCCTCCGATTTCTTTCTTACCGTGATATCACTAATAAAAGCAATTACACTTACTTTTCCGTCAATTTCATAATTACCCAGGCTTATTTCTATGGGGAATTCAGTTCCGTCTTTTCTTACAGCGAAAAGATCCATTCCCAACCCCATTGGCCGGCTCCGTGGATTACGCGTGTAGGCCTTCCTGTCTTTTGTATGTTGATGATGGAAACGTCCAGGAATAAGTACTTCAACTGGCTTTCCAATAATTTCTTCAGATAAGTAGCCAAAAAGTTTTAAGGCAAAAGGATTGATAGCCGTAATAATTCCTTCATTATTTACCACCGCAATTCCCATAGAGGAGTGGTTAAACAATGCAATGTTTTGCGGAGAAGTTTGCATTTCACAAAAATAACCTAATGAAAAAGGATTAAGCTATTAACTTAACATTCCAACGTCTTTATCCCATAGGTAATATTTTAATAATACGATCGAATAGCGACTGAAATCAAGAGTGAAAAAAATAATATTCTTTTAGAACATAAGTTCTCTCCCACTCTATAAAATCAAGGAATTTTTTGCATGACGGGTATCAGGATTTATCGTATCGCTTATCATTTTTTGTGGAAACACTTCATGTTACTTTTGAAAAGATTGAATTCAAACTAAATACTCATATTACATGCTTGGAGAACTAAATGAAATACAAATTGATCACCTATTGCTTAGCCAGTTTGTTGGAAGAATCGGGTGCACGGATGGCACAAAGCCGTACATAATTCCGGTGACTTATGTATTCGATGGTAAATATATAATCGGGCAAACCAGGGAAGGGCTCAAGCTGGATATCATGCGCAAGAATACCAAAGTGTGCTTTGAAGTGGATTCGATAATGAACATGGCCAACTGGCAAAGCGCTATCATCTCCGGAACCTTTAATGAATTGAACGGAAAAGAGGCTGATACGGCAAGGGAATATTTGTTCAATCACGTGTGGCCGCTCCTTACAAGCTCTACCGTTCACCCACACGAACACGAAGTTTCCACAAGTGCTGTGGATGATGCAAACAGGGTAAAGCCGATTATGTACCGTATACGCATAGACGAAAAAACAGGAAGATTTGAAAAACAGTAAAATAACATAAAATGAAGGCATTAGTATATCACGGACCTGGCAAAAAATCATGGGATGAAAAGCCGGTACCAACAATCATAGATGCCACGGATGCTGTTATAAAAATTACAAAGACAACCATCTGCGGTACCGATCTGCATATTCTTAAAGGTGATGTTCCGGAGGTTACCGATGGACGCATTTTAGGTCATGAAGGCATTGGCATTATTGAAGAGGTTGGCACGGCTGTTACCAATTTTAAAAAAGGAGATAACGTTTTAATATCCTGCATTTCCTCATGCGGAAAATGTGAATATTGCAAGAAAGGAATGTATTCCCATTGTGATAAAGGAGGCTGGATATTGGGGCATTTAATTGATGGCACACAGGCAGAATACGTGAGAACACCTTTCGCAGATAACAGCCTTTATCATATCCCTGCAAACGTAAATAAAGAAGCCGTTGTAATGCTCAGCGACATATTGCCCACAGGATTTGAGTGCGGCGTGTTAAATGGCCAGGTAAAACCCGGCGATACTGTCGCGATTATTGGCGCCGGACCTATTGGCATGGCTGCTTTGCTTACAGCACAATTTTATTCGCCAGCATCCATTATCATGATCGATTTTGATGACAACCGCCTTGAAGTAAGTAAAAAATTTGGCGCAACTGATACGATCAA
>JBBRSV010000181.1:0-6230 GCA_038245055.1 Chitinophagales bacterium
AGAAAAATTATTTGAAGTAATTTTTTTAGAAGCTGCACAAAAGCTCTTTCCGAAGATCAATTCTATTTTTGAATCGGAAATTCACCTGTTTGAAAAAATTGAAAAATTTTGTGATGAATATATAACCGTAATGGCTGAAAACCATTACCTGCCCTTGTTTGTATTAAACGAGATCAGCCAGGATCCTGAAAATTTTCTTAGCAAAATATGGGATAAACAAAGATTTCCACGTCCACAGAAATTTTTAGAGCAGATAGAAAAAGAGATGAAAAAAGGAACGATCAAAAAAGTAAGCCCGTTGCATTTGCTGATCAACCTTATTTCTATGTCAATTTTTCCGTTTGTAGCAAAACCGATGATCCAATATACCATTGGCCTGGATGAATTGCAATATAGAAATTTGATGATGCAAAGGAAAAGGGAAATACCAAAGTTCATTATTGATTCTATAAAAAAATAAAAATTTTATGCATTATTTGACTAAATGGTTAAATAAGATGGTTAAACTTGTTGGGCTTTTGATGATCACTTTTTTTGCAAAGGCGCAGGCACCGGTTATCACACATCTTACACTGGATGAAGCAAACAGCTTGGCTCGTAATAACTATCCAATGCTGAAACAAAAGGATCTTATAAAGCAAACGTCGGATATTAATATTGCCAATCTCAATAAAGGATATTTTCCTCAATTCATGTTGAGCGGCCAGGCCACTTATCAAAGTGATGTAACACAAGTAAATTTACCCATCCCAGGCATTAAAATTCCTACAATTTCAAAAGATCAATATAAAGTGCTTGGTGATGTAAGCCAGGTAATATATGACGGCGGCCTTATCAGCCAGCAGCATGAGTCACAGGTTTTGAATTCGGTTGTTGAACAACAAAAAGTTGAAGTACAATTGTACCAGCTAAAGCAACAGGTAAATCAATTGTTCCTTGGAATTTTATACTTAAACGGGCAGATAAAACAGGTCTCGTTAATAGAAGATGATATTAATGTGGGTATGAAAAATGTGCAGGCGCAAGTGCAAAATGGTGTTTCCTTTCGGTCTAACCTGGATGTTTTGAAAGCGCAATATTTGCAAACGCAACAGCGAACGATTGAATTGAATGCATCTAAAAAGGGAATGTTGGAAACGCTTTCATTATTTATAAATATGCCCTTGTCCGATCAGGTGGTATTTGAAATGCCTGAATTGCCCCACGACATAGCTGATACGATCATCAGCAGGCCGGAAATTACGCTGTATAATTATCAAACAAAATTATTTGATCAGCAATCAAAATTAATTGCAGCGCGAAACCGGCCAAAGGCTAGTCTTTTTCTCCAGGGTGGTTATGGACGGCCCGCTTTGAATTTTTTAGATAATCAATTTCAGTTTTTTTATATCGGCGGCCTCAGGTTTAACTGGTCGCTGTCGGGATTATATACACGCAAAAAAGAAAATGATCTTATCGCTATCAATAAAAGAACCGTGGACATTGAAAAAGAAACTTTCTTGTTAAATACCCAAACGCAACTGCAACAACAACAATCGCAAATTGATAAAATGAAATTACTTATCGCAAGCGATGAAGACATTATCAAACTTCGTAATGGCGTGAAAGCCGCTGCCCAGGCTCAATTGCAAAATGGCGTAATAACAGTGAATGATTATTTAAAAGAAGTAAATGACGAAGACCAGGCAAGGCAGGCATTGATTACGCATCAATTGCAGTTGCTGCAAGCGGAGATAAATTTTAAAAATATTTCAGGTAAATAAAAAAATTTTCATGAACATTAAAATTCTAGTTGCGACAGCCTTACTTATTTCGCTGGCGGGTTGTAATAATAACAAGCATGAGTTTGATGCTACCGGTACTTTTGAGGTAAATGATGTGGTTGTTTCATCGGAAGTTCCGGGGAGAATATTATCGCTCAATATTCGCGAAGGAGACACTATTCCAAAAGGAAAAGTTGTTGGAGAAATTGACTCTATCAATTTCATGCTTCAAAAGCAACAGGTACAGGCAAGTATCCAGGCACTAAGCGAAAAGAAATCCAACGTAACTCCCCAGGTTGATTTATTAGAAAAGCAAATCGCTGTTCAGCAATCGCAATTGCAAAATTTATTACTTGAAAAAACAAGATTTGAAAATCTTTTGCAACAAGATGCAGCAACAGGTAAACAAGTAGATGATATTAAAGCAGCAATAGATGTGGCGAGGAAACAACTTGCTGTAACGCAACAGCAGGTAAATGTGCAGCGAAACAATATTTCATCTCAAAACCGGGGTATAATGAGTGAAAAAAATCCAATGGAAAAAAGTATTGCGCAAATAAATGAGCAGATAAGTAAGTCCAGCATTACGAATCCAATTTCCGGCATTGTGATTATCAAATACGCAGAAGCTGGTGAACTTACTTCAACAGGAAAGGCCTTGTATGATATTGCAGATCTTTCTGAAATGACGCTTCGGGCTTACATCTCAGGCACGCAATTATCGCAGGTTAAATTAAATCAACACGTGCAGGTGTTGGTAGATAATGGAGCCGATACTTACAAAAAAATGAATGGTGTCATTACCTGGATTTCAGATAAGGCTGAGTTTACACCCAAGACAATTCAAACAAAAGATGAAAGAGCAAATCTTGTGTATGCAATAAAAATTTTGGTAAAGAATGATGGCTATTTAAAAATTGGAATGTATGGGGAAGTAAATTTTAATGATCAAAAACTATAAAGCTTGCGTTACTAATTAAACGCAATAAAATTGATAAAAAATTTATAAAGAGTAATAATTATTAAATGATGCCTGCAATTACTTTAAAGGATATTAAAAAATATTACGGCAATAAAAAAAATAGAATAGAAGCGCTTTCAGGTGTTTCATTTGAAGTAAATAAAGGAGAAATCTTCGGTCTTATTGGCCCTGATGGCGCAGGCAAAACTTCTTTAATAAGAATATTAACCACTTTATTACTTGCTGATGAAGGCGAAGCCACTGTAGACGATTTTGATGTGGTGAAAAATTATAAAGAGATCCGCAAGAGGGTTGGATATATGCCGGGAAGATTTTCACTTTACCAGGATTTATCTGTTGAAGAGAACCTTGAATTTTTCGCAACCATATTTTACACCACGGTAGAAAAAAATTATGATCTTATAAAAGATATTTATGTGCAGATAGAGCCATTTAAAAAACGAAAGGCAGGAAAATTATCGGGAGGTATGAAACAGAAACTGGCTTTATGTTGCGCATTGATACATCGCCCATCTGTATTATTTCTTGATGAACCAACGACAGGCGTAGACGCAGTTTCGCGCAAAGAATTTTGGGAGATGCTGGGCAAATTAAAAGAGCAAGGTATTACCATTCTTGTGAGTACCCCTTACATGGATGAAGCGCAGAAATGCGACCGCGTAGCCCTAATCCAAAATGGAAATATAATGTCTATCGATACACCAAATGGTATTATTAAAAAGTTTGAAAAGGAATTATTTGCGGTGCGTTCTTCGAAAATGCTTGAATTATTAAATGAATTAAAATCTTTTGATGAGGTGGAAGATGCTTATTTTTTTGGCGCATATCATCACGCCGTTATGAAGTATAAAAATAGCGGGGATATCTTAAGAAAGTATTTATCGAAATATGATCCCGTGGACGTGGAAATAAAGGAAGTCACTCCAAATATTGAAGATTGTTTTATTGCATTAATGAAAAATTAAAATGAGTATTGATAAGGCAATAACCGTTGATTACTTGACAAAAAAATTTGGAAACTTTATCGCCGTTGATGGGATTTCTTTTGATGTAAATAAGGGGGAGATTTTTGGATTTCTTGGCGCTAACGGAGCAGGTAAAACCACCGCTATGAGAATGTTGTGCGGCCTTTCGTTGCCTACCGGCGGAAAGGCTACTGTCGCTGGTTTTGACGTGTACCATCAAACAGAAAAAATAAAGAAAAATATTGGCTACATGAGTCAAAACTTTTCTTTGTATGAAGATCTTACCGTCCGAGAAAATATCAGGTTTTACGCAGGTATCTATGGAAAAAGCAGTGAATTTATAAGAAACAAAACGGGGACGGTAATTAAAGAGTTGCATTTGGAAAATGAAGCCGACAAATTAGTAAAATCATTGCCACTTGGGTGGAAGCAAAAGCTGGCTTTTTCGGTTGCCATTTTTCATGAACCGCAAATTGTCTTTTTAGATGAGCCAACCGGCGGCGTTGACCCTGTTACACGCAGGGAATTTTGGGTTATGATTTATAAAGCCGCCGATGCGGGTATCACCATTTTTGTTACAACGCATTATATGGATGAAGCGGAATATTGTAATCGTGTGTGCGTTATGCTTGACGGGCGTATTGAAGCGATGGATACTCCCCGCGAGTTGAAGAAAGTATACAAAGCCGAAACTATGGATGAGGTGTTTTTGCAGCTCGCCCGAAAAGCGCAAAGGAATGATGGTTGACATTTGAATACCAGATATTATGAAGCAATTTTTTTCATTCGTTAAAAAAGAATTTTATCATATTCTACGTGATAAAAGAACGATGTTTATTCTTTTGGGAATTCCCATCGCTCAAATAATAATTTTTGGTTTTGCTCTTACCAATGAAGTAAAGAATTCTAAAATAGCCGTGCTTGACTATTCGAAAGACGCTTCTACAGAGGCTATCATCCATGAAATTAGCGCAAGCAGGTATTTCGAAATTGTAAATAACTTGCGTTCATATAATGAGATTGATCCTGTTTTTAAAGAAGGGAAAGTTAAGATGGTTATTGTGTTTCCACAGGATTTTTATGAAGATATTCATCATTTTAATAAGGCCCAAATTCAGCTAATTGCCGATGCTTCTGATCCCAATGTTGCCAATACACTTACAAATTATGCAACGGCTATTATCATGGACTATCAGCAACGCCTAACCGAAGAAAAAAAACTTCCCTACACTATTCATACTGAAGTGCGCATGTTGTATAACCCTGAGCTAAAGGGCGCTTATAGTTTTGTACCTGGCGTAATGGCCATGGTGCTTATGCTTGTGTGCACACTAATGACAGCGATTACCATTGTAAGGGAAAAAGAAACAGGCACAATGGAAGTATTGCTCGTATCGCCGGTGCAACCTTTAAAAATAGTAATTGCCAAGGCAGTACCCTATTTATTGTTATCGATGATAAATATCACGAGCATTTTATTGCTGAGTGTATTTGTTTTAGGTGTTCCAATAAATGGAAGCCTTTTATTATTGATGGGAGTAAGTATATTGTTTACCCTCACGTCTCTAGCCCTTGGTTTACTCATATCTTCAGTAACGGATTCACAACAGACTGCGATGTTTGTTGCACTGGTAGCATTGTTTTTGCCAACTGTTATGTTGAGTGGCTTCATGTTTCCAATAGAAAATATGCCATTGCCATTGCGCATCATTTCTAACATAGTGCCCGCGAAATGGTTTTATACAATCGTGAAATCTGTGATGATAAAAGGAGTTGGGTTTGCATTCATTTGGAAAGAAGTTTTGGTGTTAACCAGTATGCTGTTTTTTTTCCTTGCATTAAGTATTAAGAACTTTAAAATAAGGCTGGCATGAGGGTATTATTATTTCTGTTGCAAAAAGAATTCAGGCAAATATTCCGCGATAAATCGATTCTCCGGATAATATTTCTAATGCCGGTTATTCAACTAATGGTATTGCCGTGGGCAGCGGACTATGAAATGAAAAATATCAATATCAGTGTAATTGATCATGACCATTCGCCTTATTCAAGACAATTAATTTCCAGTATAACCGCGTCTGGTTATTTTATTTTACAGAGTTACACCTCTTCCTACCAGGAATCGCTCGTGCCTATTGAAAAAGATAAAGCTGACCTGGTTCTTGAAATACCGCAGTCATTTCAAATGGATTTAATTAAGGCAAATGAATCAAAATTATTTGTGGCCGTAAATGCAATTAACGGCGTGAAAGCTAATCTTGGCGGCGCTTACCTCGGTTCTATCATCCAGGAGTTTAACCGGAAGGTGCGAATGCAGTGGATACAATTTCCACGCTTTAGTGTTGAAACAGATATTCATGTTGTTTCTTCCGATTGGTATAATCCCCTCATGAATTATAAATATTTTATGGTGCCGGGTATATTAGTGATTTTAGTAACCATGGTTGGTTCTTTTCTTGCATCATTAAATATTGTAAAGGAAAAAGAGATAGGAACTATCGAGCAAATAAATGTAACGCC
>JBBRSV010000182.1:0-5919 GCA_038245055.1 Chitinophagales bacterium
CGGCGCGTGAAGGCTGTCATTGATTATTACGTCATCAATGTTTCCATTAAATGTAAGTGTATCTGATGTTCCCCTGCCGGTGAAATGAATATTATTAAAACTAATATTACTAAAATTAAACTGCGGAATATCTGCCTGGATATTCAAAGTGTTTTCAGCAACATTAATGTTACCTATGAAAATTGAATTATCAAGGCCACTTATTTTTTTATTAATCAACGCAATATAGTCGCTGACGTTTTTTGTTTTTACCAAAAAAGTAAAATTTTGATTTTCAATTTTTCGCCGCGGCTTATTAATATATGCGGGGTAATATTTATTTAGAAAAAGCTGAAACGCATCAGGTAATTCAAGAATTTTAAAGTTGCCATTTAGCGTTGCTTCTATTTCATTTGTTTCCAGCGTTAAATATTTTTTGCCGTTTGCGACCGTTGAATTTATGATAAGTGAATCAAATGAAAGATGCTTTTCATTATCAAGTAAAATAGCATTGTACAATTTTGCGGAGCCCAAAAAGTTATCAATGTTATTACCGGTAAAATCAAGATTAAAATTTCCGGTTAAAGAAATGCTGTCGTTTGTAAAACCAAGATTTTTAAGATTAAGCCTGCCAACATTTGCGTTCAAATTAAATTCAGGCTCCGATTTACTGAAGTTCAATGAGCCGGTAAGCGTATCAATTTTTATATTGGGATCGTCAATGCTGGCAGATCCTGAAAAAAGTTTCTTCTTGAAATTTCCATGCGTAATTATGTTCGTGTATGTATAACCGTTAAACGCTACACTGGAAATGTTCCCGTCAATTTTTATGTCAACATTTTTTGCACTGAAGCCTTTCCCATTTATCTTTCCATTAAAAGTAATGTTACCAATATTGCTGCTGTTGATAAATTTGCCCAACTGGAAATTATTTGTCGAAATTTTTCCGTTATAAACAGCATCACCCACCGGCGGCAGGCTCATTTGAATATCAGTTTTGAGCGTGCCGATTTCTGTTGTTAAGGTTCCATAAGTTACAAAATCGCGTATGAATCCTGTATAGCTTCCACTAAATTTTATGTTACCAAAGGCTTTGAGATTGGGATTAGTTATTGTTTTAAGGTCTGGAATAAACCTCGCGAGCTCGTTATAATTTGTTTTTAAATTTCCGGAACTAAAATCAATAAACGTTTCATCAATATTGGGAAGTCCGCGCATGCTCAATTCTCCATCCAAATAATTTGATTCACCGGCTTTTACAGTTATTCTTTCTGAAGATAAATTATCAATGCTCCCTTTTATATTTCCATCGAACGAAAAATTTTGCTTCCATGTTGCTGCCTCTGGCGCAAAATAGGCGAGGTCGTCACTGCTTAATTCGCTATTTTGAAAATGCCCTTCAACGGTAACGGCATGTATAAAATTCGGCATGTCCTCATTAAAATCATTATACCTCATTGAATAATAATTACCGAAGTGACTTTTATTTATGACAAGATCAAGCCCCTTGAACTCCATTAACTTTGGAGTGAATTTGAAATCGGCTTTCAATTTTTTTATAACAAGCCCGCTTCGTTCTGTCGCAGAAATATCTGTATTTGCCTTTAATGTATCATTGGTGAAATTTAAATTTTTAAAAGTCGCGTTAAGATTTGAAATATTCACGCGGTTTCCATCGAACATATGAGGTTGCGAAGCGCTTTTTGACTGCGTTTCTATAGCAAATCCACCGTCATTTATTCGAAGAATATTCACCGAAATTCTCCATTGGTCGGTATTCCATTGAAGGGTATTTTTTTTGTTTGTGGAATCAACCATGGGTGAAGCATTTATACGAGGTGGCCTGTTGCCAGTATAATTATATTCAGAGTAGATTGGGTGATCGATAACAACAGATTTAATTTTAATGATGTTATTATTTAGATCAAAAGAATCGGCCGTCAAGCCAAGTTTATCGAGTGATACCAAAAGATCCTGTCCTTGCCATTTATCTTGTTTCCAGATTTTTATACGGTTCAATTGGATTTCTTTGAGGTTTAACTGAACGCTTTTTGAAGCAGTATCCGATTGCTTTTTTGGCCCTGAAAAATAATCAGCGAGAAATTGGTAATTCCAAACGGAATCCTTGCGATTTATCTTTACAAGAGCGTCATCAAGCCCTATATATTCAAGGGTTATTTTATCTTTAAAAAAAAACCAGTCGGTGATCGTTACTTTCGCCTTGCCTGCGTATAATAAAGTATCATTGTTATGATCCATAACTAACGCTCCCTCCAAATCCATCTTATCAAAAAGCTCAAAATCTACATGCTTAATGGTAACCTTAGTATTGAGATCTTTTGAGAGACGATGTGTTACTCTTCCGATAATATAGTTTTGAAAAAAACTTGTCCGCAATAAAATCCATAGCACAAGTATCAGCACAAAAAATGCCAGTAGAATTTTTAAAGATATTTTAAAGACTTTATTCAGGGAATGGATGTTGAGTGGCAAAAATAAACAAACCACTGCGTTAGCCAAATGCAGCTCCCGTTAATATAAAACAAAACATTTATCAATTACTTTATGTAATGAAACTAAAGCGATAAATAATTAATACCCTGCAGCAGCGTCTTCGCCCCGATGATCAGCAATGGCTTCAATAATTTTACCAGGCTTTATCATGATCACTTCAGTTCTTCCAATGGCGCCTCTAACAGAAATTTTATAACCCATTTTTTTTAATGCCGATATTACTGCTTCATTGAATCCGTCTTCAACAAATATTTCATCAGGCAGCCATTGGTGGTGAAACTTTGGTGCGTTTACTGCCTCCCTGGGAGAAAGCTTAAAATCAATAATATCAACCAGCGTTTGATAAACACTCGTTGGAATGGTAGTGCCGCCGGGAGTACCTACAACTATCCAGGGTTTATTATTCTTCAGTACAATTGTTGGCGTCATGCTGCTGAGCATTCTTTTATTAGGAGCTATGGAATTAGCTTCCGCGCCTACCGCACCGTACATATTAGGTACGCCGGGTTTTACGCTAAAATCATCCATCTCATTATTTAATAAAAAACCCGCGCCTGTAACTACGGTTCTGCTACCATATCCTCCGTTTAAAGTTGTAGTAACGGAAACTGCATTTCCTTCTTTATCGACGACATTAAAATGAGTCGTCTCGGTACTTTCGTTTCCAATAATTCCTTCTTTCATGTCTTCACTGTTTCCCGCCTTATCCGGGTTATAATCTTTCATCCGGGCTTTTAAATACGCATCACTCACCAGCACTTTTACAGGCACTTTTACGAAGTCCGCATCGCCCAAATATTTTGCACGATCGGCATAAGCACGCCTTTCCACTTCCGTCATTAAATGCACTGATCCAACTGACTCAAATTTCATCCCGCTCAAATCGCGGTAAGCGCTCATCTTAAGCATCTGTCCTAAAATAATACCGCCGCTACTTGGCAATGGCATGGTAACAACAGTATTTCCTTTATAATCAAAAACAATAGGAGCCCGCTCTTTTGCTTTGTAATTTTTTAGATCTTCCATCGAAATAATGCCATGCCCTTTCTTCATTTCCTCAACAATCAATTTTGCCGTTTTTCCCTGGTAAAAACCCTTCGCACCATAATCTCTAATTCTCTTTAAGGTATTGGCAAGATCTTTTTGAATAAGCGTGTCGCCTTCTTTCCAATTTGTTTGCTTCACAAAAACCGGAGTTGTAGTATTCAACTTGATGAACTCTTCTTTATAATGATTGAAATCATCTGCCTGGTTTTTAGAAATTGAAAATCCTTTTTCAGCAAGGTTAATAGCCGGTTGAATTAATTCTTTAAAAGGAAGTTTGGCGTATTTCATATAAGCAAATAGGCCGGCAACAGAGCCCGGAACGCCAACCGCCAAATGTCCATCCTGCGATAGCTGCATTTGCGGGTTACCGTTAGCATCAAGATACATATCGCGTGTTGCAGCCCCCGGCGCGGTTTCGCGAAAGTCGATGGAAATATTTTTACCGCTCTTTAAGTGAGCGACCATAAAACCTCCGCCACCAATATTACCTGCGTCGGGGTAAACTACGGCTAACGCAAGTTGCGTAGCTACGGCAGCATCAACAGCATTTCCCCCTTTTTTTAAAATAGAAACGCCTACTTCACTAGCCAATGCGTTTGCCGAAACGACAGCTCCATTTTTACAGGAAACATTTTTGTTGATGCTATAGTGGTAACGATTCAGGATTTGAGATTTTCCGCTTTTTGCAATGATAAAAAAACAAATAAAAAGTACTACAGGTGGTCTAAATGTCATTTCAATTTTTAATCAAATTTAGCCCATAAAAACAAAAAAAATTTTTTAGTAACTTTAACTTTTTATTATAACCTAAAAACTTACTTATGAAGAGCATTTCTTTTCCCCTAAAAGCCATTGCCCTAATTTGCGTAACCTTTTTCTTTTTTGCAAAAAGCGAAGCGCAAAGTGGAACTATTAAAGGTACCGTTACAGATGAAAACGGGCCACTTGCCGGCGCCTCAGTTTCCATTGGAGGAAAAAATGGTACGACAACTAATAATTCCGGCAATTATGAATTGCCCGCAAAACCAGGAAAACATACACTTTCTATTACTTATGTGGGTTATCAACTAAGCAGTAGGCAGGTGGATGTAAAAGCAGATCAAACAGTTGTGGCTGATGCCCGCCTTGTCAATGCTTCACTCAGTGAGAACATTGTGGTTTTAGGAAGCCGTTCTGCCACCGGTAGAAGCAATTTATCTACCCCAGTGCCTGTTGATGTTATTCCGCTCGCCCAGGTTATCAACGAAATTGGGCAGGTTGATCTAAACCAAATCCTAAACTTTATAGCCCCGTCATTTCAGTCTTCCCGACAAACTGTATCTGATGGAACGGACCACATTGATCCTGCACAACTAAGGGGACTTGGAACCGACCAGGTGTTGGTTTTAATTAATGGTAAACGACGTCACCAATCTGCGTTAGTAAATGTAAATGGCACTATTAATCGCGGACAAGTGAGTACGGATCTTAGCGCAATACCAGCTTCTGCAATTGAGCGGATTGAAATTTTACGAGATGGAGCGGCAGCACAATATGGTTCCGATGCCATTGCGGGTGTTATAAATATCGTACTTAAAAAAAGCACCGGAATACTGGAAGCAAGTGTGAGCTATGGAGAATATATGAGCAAGTATGATAAAAATTATGCTTTGTTTAAACTCAATAATAAAACGGATGACCCATCAGTAAAAGTTACTGATGGCGGAACTTTCCAGGCATCGCTTGGGTATGGTTTTAATATTGGGAAAGGTTATTTAAACTTAACCGGCGAATACATAAGCCGTGAAGGAACCAACAGAACTGGTACTTACACCGGCGCCGTTTATCCAAATGTAAATGGCGTGAATCGGGATGATTCTATTTTAAGTGCCAAAGGATTAAACAGGAATAATTTTGATATGCGTGTTGGTAATTCAAGAATGAAAGGCGGCAACGTGTTTTATAATTTTGGATTACCTGTTGGCAAAAATGGTGAGGTGTATGCATTCGGCGGTTATGGTCAAAAAAATGGAAATGCAACCGGTGTATTTCGCTACCCAAGCAGCGTTCCTGGCAATGCGAAAGTTTATGCTCCCAATGTATTTGCCATTTATCCAAACGGTTTCTTGCCTCAAATTGCAACCGACATTGTTGACTTTTCAACAGCAGTTGGGTTTCGCACGAAATTCAATAACTGGAACTTTGATATCAGCAATACCTACGGCATAAATAAATTTGATTTCGGTGTCCGCAATTCTGCCAACTATTCCCAATTTGCAGTTGCGGGAAATCAGCAAACCAGTTTTGACGCAGGTGGTTTAAAATTTTGGCAAAATACCGTAAATGCTGACATCTCAAAAAAATTAGATGTTTTAGAGGGGCTTAACCTTGCAGGTGGCC
>JBBRSV010000183.1:0-5828 GCA_038245055.1 Chitinophagales bacterium
ATCGGTGTAGTGGGCCTGAACAAACGCGCGGAGCGATCGGATTGTCAACCTTGAATATTGATTATTGAATGTTGAGTGTTGAATATTAAATTCTGAATCTTCAGCCTCGTTCCCCACTCAAAATATATCATTCTTCCAATTGGAAAACCGTTGAAAACAAGTTAGTTCAAAAAAGAACATTTGATAAATAAAATCTATAGCTCAATTACACGGCATTGGTGGCGATGGCCCGGACAAACGCGCGGGGCGATCGAATTTTCAACCTTGAATATTGATTATTGAATGTTGAGTGTTGAATATTAAATTCTGAATCTTCAGCCTCGATCCTCACTCAAAATATATCATTCTTCCAATTGGAAAACCGTTGAAAACAATTTAGTTCAAAAAAGAACATTTGATAAATAAAATCTACGACTCATTTACGACGCTTCGCTGGCGTTGGCCGGACAAACGCGCGAAATGCGCAGTATTCATCAACACAAAAGAAACATCAACACAATCGAGAATAACCGATCGGCTTGTCCAAACATGGCCCATCTAATAAATATTCATTTAAAGGATAGCTACTCCAGCTGAGGTGGCGCTGGCCGGACAAACGCGCGGAGCGATCGGGTTGTCCTTGAATTTTTTGGTTACTTTTTTTTTCAAGAAAAAAGTGACAAGCAAATCATCATAAAGCATTAAATAAAAGGAGGATTCCAGAAATATTATTAAAACTTTGCCAGAAAAAAACGCTGCAACTCAGCCGAAAGCATTGGTGGCGTTGGCCGGACAAACGCGCGGAGCGATCGGGTTGTCCTTGAATTTTTTGGTTACTTTTTTTTTCAAGAAAAAAAGTGACAAGCAAATCATTATAGAGCAACAATACGAAATAAAGCTACTAGAGAAAATATCCAAAAGTTTGTCATTAAAAAATCCTTACTTCCAACATAGAAAAACTTTTGAAAACAATTAAGTGATTCAGCCGGACAAACGCACGGAGCAATCGGGTTGTCCTTTAACTTTTTTAGTTAACCCGCCTACCGTGGTAGGTTTTTTTTCAAGAAAAAAAGTGACTAGCAAAATCATTGCAGGGCAAGAAAAAGCAAACAGGCACAACTTACGCTATGCAAGACATACCACGAATACAGGCCCAACGTCCGCTACGCAAGACATTGCTGAATAAAAGTCACGATCATTCACCATTCACCATTAATCACTAACCACTAACCATTCACCCCTAACCATCAGTCTAAAAAATTCCTCCCTTCCGCGAATCGCATTTGGTTATTTTCGGTTAAATTTGCCATCGTCCGGATAATAGGCCCAAATACATTATTATTGCCACTGTAACTATTATGCAAAATCGACCCCAGTCCCTGTTCTATATAATTTTCAATGTCTCCCCGTCAAAATACAATTTGCTACAGGCAGGGAGCGTTTTAGAAAAGTACAAACCAAAATTCATCAAAAACTTTTTATTTTTTATCAGCTCGCTGTTACTAATAACAGCCTTTTCCTGTACGGCCACGAAGAACCAGGTGTATTTTAATAACCTCCAAAAAGACACAACACTTAGAAACCTGGTTTCAAAAAATTACGATTTAAAAATTCAGAAGAGTGATTTGTTGGGCATAACCGTTGCAAGCCTCAGCCCCGACGTTGCCTTTTACAATGCACCACAAAATACGGTCGGCCCCCTAAGTGGCTACCAGGTGGACGAAAACGGTAATATCTCCTTTTTAAAATTAGGGATACTCCATGTGGAGGGAATGACCCGGAAAGAATTAAAAGATACACTGCAAAGCCAGCTCGTTCCTTACCTGAAGGACGTAGTAATAAGCGTGTCCTTCCTTAACCGACACGTAACGATGTTGGGAGCCGCAGGCTCACAGGTTTTGCCACTGGTTTCAGACAATATGACGATTCTCGATGCGTTGGCTAGTGCCGGAGACATTGGCCAAAAAGGTAAAATGAAAAATGTCCTCGTAATTCGTGAGAAAGATAACAGTAAAATATTCAAACGGATAAACCTGGAAGACCAGTCTGTATTTTATTCACCTTATTATTATCTCCAGCCCAACGATATAGTATATGTGGAACCTAGAAAAGTTGTAACACCATTGACCGCACAGGCTGCTATTTCGTATGTCATAACGTCGATATCACTGTTTGTCTTAATCTCGAAGTTGTAATCAAACAAGCAAGTTCTAATGGAAGAAGAAGAATTTTTTAAGGAGCGGCCGGATTCGAATATTTTCAAGCAGGTAATTCACAAGTATCTGCCCTTCTGGCCATTATTTTTGATTACTACGTCTATCTCTATGATTATCGCATATATTGATTTGCGTTCCCAGGTTCCCGTGTATATGACTTCTGCAAGGGTATTGCTAAAAGATCCGCAAAAGGAAGGAGGCGATACAAAGGTGTTGGATGCATTAAATATATTCTCTGAAAAAAAAATAGTGGACAATGAAATAGTTGTTTTGAAATCCGCAGATTTAATGACCCAGGTAGTAAAACAATTGGACCTCTATGCCCAGGTATATAACAAGGGAAATGTACGGACCGAAGAATTATATGGTGCAAATTCCCCGCTGAAATTTCTGGCACTCAATAAAGACAGTCTAAATTTAGGGGGTACCTGGTTTTTTTCGGTCGACTGGCAGAAGCATGTGGTAGAAATTGATAATAAAACTGTTCCCTTTAATGAAACGGTATTGTTGAATAATGTCCCGATCAAACTTGAAATAAACAACACCTATAATCCTAACGTTGTTGGAAAAAATTTCTATGTGACATTTTCTTCTCCGGCAGGAGCAGCCGGAGGCCTTGCAGGAGCGCTTAACATTACCCCATATTCCTACTCCTCAACAATATTGAACGTTAGCATGAGTACCATCGTTCCCGAAAAAGGGAAAGATGTATTGTCAAAACTTTTTCAAATTTACAACGTCAACGCCATTGAGGACAAAAACCAGATTGCCGAAAAAACAGTCCACTTTATCGATGACCGGCTTGCCTTGGTTACTTCTCAGTTAGATAGTGTAGAAAAGAATATCGCCAGGTTTAAAGCCCGGGAATCGGTGGTGGATTTGAGTACACAGGGTGCTGCCTATTTCGGCAAGGTAAAAGACCTGGATAACCAAAACAGCGAAATTGACTTGAAATTGGATGCCCTGAGCAATCTCGACTCCTACGTGAAGAGCAAAGGTAGAAAGCCCGGTACAGTTCCCGCGTTGTTAGTCCTTTCTGATGGCACTTTAACCTCTCTGTTAGATAAATTATATACTGCGGAAACGCAGTCACAAGCACTACAAAGCATCACCGGTGAAAAGAATGATGCATTGTTGTTAGCTAATGCCGGCGTCGCTAAGATCAGGAATGACATCCTTGAAAACATGGCGAATATTAAGTCAAGTCTTTTAATGGTTAAGAAACAAGTGAATGCGCAGCTTGCTGAAAATAATTCACTGCTGCAACAGGTGCCGGAAAAAGAAAGAGCTTTCCTGGACATCAGTCGCCAGCAGGTAATTAAGAATAATATTTACACCTATTTGCTTCAAAAAAGGGAAGAGACGGCAATTTCATCAGCCTCAACGGGTGCAGACCTTCGGGTAATCGATTCTCCAGGCTCATACGGTCCCGTAAGCCCAATTTCAAAGAATTTTTATATGGCCGGATTTGTAATAGGCTTGTTATCTGGAGCTTTTTTGGTACTCTTAAAAGAGATCTTCAGTAAGAACGTGCTGTTTCGTTCAGAAATAGAAAATAAAGTAAAAGTTCCCATCGTCGGAGAATTGCTACAGGTAAAAGGCAAAGATCCCATAGTGATTTTGGATGGCAAGCGAACCGTAGTTGCTGAGCAATTTCGGTCAGTGCGCACCAATCTGAACTTTATGGGTTTGAATGAGGAACACAATACCTTGATGATTACCTCCAGCGTGTCAGGCGAAGGAAAAAGCTTCGTAGCTATTAACCTCGCAATTAGCCTGACCCTCACTGGCAAACGCGTAGCGATCATGGAAATGGATCTGCGCAAGCCCAAATTGAGTAAAATCCTGAACGTAAAAAAGACGCCTGGTATTTCCAGTTATTTGGTGGGCAAAGCTCCCCTCGATGCCATTATAAAAGAATCAGAAATACCCTATTTATCCGTTGTTTCGGCAGGCCCTATCCCGCCCAATCCTACGGAGCTGATCCAAAGCGATAAATTCAGGGAACTGATGGCGGAATTGAAGAAAAGATTTGACTATGTAATTATGGATACAGCCCCGGTGTCTCCCGTAACAGATGCTCAATTGCTGCAGGAATTCGCCGATATCAACTTATTTGTCATAAGGCACGCCGTAACGCCTCGTGTATTTATTTCCATGATAGATGGACTGCATCAGCAGAAGAAATTTAAGAATATGTGCGTCCTTTTCAATGGGATCAAGCCCCGCGGTTTTCATATTTACGGCTATGGTTTCGGCGGTTATGGCAACGGATATGGCTATGGATATGGCTACGGCTACGGTTATGGAGGCGAATATGGAGGAGGCTATTACCTCGAAGAGAAAACAGGCATCCGCTCCATATTCAATGTGCTTTTCAGCCGAAGGAAAAAAGGTTAATTACGATCATAGTCTCATCGCCCACAAACCTGTTCAATGTGACCCAGGAATAGCGAAGCTGTGCGGGAAATTGATAATGGATAATTGACAATGGATAATTTAGGACAGTTACCCAATTCACAATTGACCATTGACCATTGACAACTCACCACTTAAAACCTACAACTTATTATTAATAACTCAAAACCCTGGTACGCCGTTTACACTCGGCCACGTTGGGAAAAGAAAGTGGCCCAGTTACTTGCTGAAAAAGGCATTGAACATTATTGCCCTATCAACAAGGTCACCCGCCAATGGAGCGACCGGAAAAAGGTAGTAATGGAGCCCGTCTTCAAGGGATATGTTTTCGTATCGCCTGAAGACAGCAGCAAATGGGATATAAAGAAAGTGCCCGGTATTCTAAATTATGTATATTGGCTGGGTAAACCTGCCGTCATACGGGAAGAAGAGATCAATACTATTCGCAGGTTCTTGAGTGAATTTGATAATGTAGAAGTAGAAAAAAAAGGATTTGTGGTCAACAGTCCCGTACGCATCACCCAAGGGGTTTTAATGAATTATGAAGGTATGGTCATCGAAGTCTTCGGCAACCGGGCTGTCGTAAAAATCGACACCCTCGACATCCAGCTGAGTGCGCACTTCGACAAAAAAAACCTGGAACTCATTACGCCACTGAATCCGTGAATGCCAATTTTGAATGGTGGATTTTGAATTAAAAATTTGCTGAGGATCAGATTGTTTTTAACCACTTTTGAATCATAACTTTAGCAACTAGAGACTGTTGTGAATTATCAATTGTCAATTGGATTCGCCCACTGCGACAAAAAAAATTTGGAGCTCATCACTTAAAAACTGCCGGTTTATCTCACAATTCTTCATTCTCAATTCTTAATTTTTAATTTTTAATTCTTAATTGTCATTTGTAGAATCGCCGGCATATTTAATAAAGAATTACCACTTCCGGAAATTGAAGTGCTGGTAAAAGAAATGTGCGCCCTCCAAAAACACGGCGGCCCTGATGACGAAGGTCTCTATTCTTGCAGCGAGACGAATGTCGTCTTAGGCCATCGGCGCCTTGCCTTACTTGATCTAACCTCTGCTGGCCACCAGCCAATGATATACCAGGATCGGTACGTAATTTCCTTTAACGGCGAAATTTATAACTTTCCCGAATTGAAAAGGGAATTAGAACTGGCTGGTCTCCATTTTCAAACACATTGCGATACCGAATTG
>JBBRSV010000184.1:0-5827 GCA_038245055.1 Chitinophagales bacterium
ATAATTCAGGCTTAATAAAATTTTACTCCCAAAGAAAAGTAGTAAGCCGATCAGTAAATATGCTGCAACAGCTTTCCAATTTATCTTTTCGTCTTTTTTACCTTGTGCTCCCAATAAAGAAACCACTAATAATCCAATGGCCAAAAACTTGGAAGTATATTGATTGTTAAATAGGCCAGTGTGCATGATGTTGGTCATTAGCCTGTCTGTGATGGTACTTTTAATTTCCCAATGCTTAAAAGCCGCATAACAGTAGTAATAAAAATGCAGCAACAAAATAAAGATGCTGGCAAATCTTGTAAAGTCTAATATCTTTCTTAGCCCCTGTTCATTCTCCCCGGTATGTGACATAACTTTTGTTTTTATAAATTAATTTTTTTCTTTTTCTTTCTTTTCTTTTTAAGCAGATTGTTTGGCGTGTTATCGTATTGCTCTTTGGTTGATAAAAGCACATCTAATAAGTTTTCGTTTTTATCAGTAGTTGAAATGGTTTTGTCCTGCTGTTTATTAAGGTCATTTTCTTTATGTAAAACACCCGAAGAACTACTGCCTTTTGTTTCGTCATGGGCAAGTGGATTTTCATTTACTACAGCCAACTTGCTTTGCAATGCCGCCGCACTATATCCTTTGCCCAATTCACTGCCATTAAAAACAACTTTGTTTTGGTTGTCAACGAAAGTGATACCATACAACCTGCCTTCTGCATTTAGTCTTAGTACGGTATAAATATTTTTTTGGTTCAAAGCAGCTGCTAAATTTTTCATACTTCCGGGTGAAGTTTGCAGGCAATCATCAATAGCATTTTTAGTTCTTTGTTTCAATGTTTCCTTTGCAACTTCATTAGCGGTAAATTTCTTTTCCAGATTATCTAAGATCGGTTTACATCCGATTGAGCTTGCTTTGATGGGCACTCCAACCTTATTTCCTTCTTCATCTAATATGCGAAAAACCAATCCACGGTTATTGTAAATCCTGCCTTCTTCTTTGCCTCTGTCTGCAATCACATTGAATTGTTTCAAAGCTGCATTAAATTCCGGTAAAGAAGTAAACTTGTATTGACTAAATACTGCCCCCACCACATTTGAAATACTACGCTTGGTTTCAGACTTTCCATATACAGCTTTTTGTGCATCCACCGGCTTGATACCAGGCTTCATTAATTGCTGCTGCTTTTCTGCTTTTACTAAACCATATTGTTGCTCTATTTCCTTTCTTGCTTTTTCAGATTGATTTCTGCCGATGTTGTGAGTGTTAATCCTGCTGCCATCTGCTTTAATGGTGGTACTTACAATATGAATATGTGGATGCCCTGCATCCTCGTGTTTGTAAACAAGAAAAGGTTGTTGCCCAAAGCCAATCTTTTCCATATACACATTAGCAACCTCAATCAGCTTATCATTTGATAGCTTTTCAGAAGGGTCGAAATTTAATGAAATATGGATGGTCTTAGTGGTTGCTCTGCTATTCAAAATATTCAGCGTTTCAAAGCCATTTAATTTTTGATAGAAATTCATGTTCTTTGCTTCACTTAAATAATTAGCAGCATGCAAACATTCGGCAGCACCTTTCTGCACTTTCTTTTCGTTATAATTTAGTGCAGCTTCAATACTTTTTGGTATCGTTATTTTTGCAACCATTGTTCATAGAGTTGACTCACCTTTAATTTTATTTCTTCCACCTTGCTTACCAATGATTTTTGTAAACCATCGTACTGCTGTATCCAAAACCTGAACTCCGGTATCTTATCAAGGATATGCAGTTTATGTACCGCCTGGTTAAAATTATTACCTATGCCATTGAGTTCTTTTTTTAACTCCAGCATCTGCTTCAAAAAATCATCTGCCGATTGGTTGCGGTACTTCACCGTAACAGGCTTTTGCATTGATACGTTTCGGATATATTCACTAAGGCTTCTTTCGGTGGTTTGTTGCTGTCTCTTTTTCACCTGTTTTAACTCCTCATCATTCATGCGGATTTTGATAAAGATTTTCCGTACCTCATTTTCCTGCTTCTTCATAATCTTACCTTTTGAGTTTTTTACAATACTTCAATCGTCTTTTACAATCCCCGTACGACTCCGGAGTGAAGGGGCAAGATTTCAAACGTGGCCACGTTTGTACATCTTGCCATGTGCAAGACCCGGCACATTACGCCTTAATAAAGCTGCAATGTTTTTGAGATTCTAAAATGTGAAAAAGAAAAGTGGATGATTGAGTCTAATGCCCTTTCTTCGACAGAGATACTTACGAGCGGTTACTTGTACCTGGTAGCTAAAAGACGAAGCTTTTGTTGATAGATTTTTTTTACACTCATCACAATTCCTTTTCACTTTAAAATCCTTATGCTTTGGGAAAGCAAAATTTATACCAGTTCAATCTATTCTCCCGCTAATTATCGGCCCTGTTAATAAAAAAATTTGAAAGGAATTCGTAATTCATTTATCATTGCGTTATGAGAGATGTGCTAAAAACCCTTTTCAGCAGCCAGATTATTTTAGAAGATAACAGCGAATTTTATTACACCGTAAAGCCTTTTGATTTGACCAATGCGCTGGGTAATATTATTGCTGTTTTAGCGGAGTATAATTTCACAAAAAAGGATGATAATACCGGACAATTTTTATATAAACTTTTCAAAACAAAAGAAGGTAATTGGTATGACTTTGAGGATGCAAAATTAATTAATGAAAAGGGCATATTAAGAAAGCTTAAATCAGCTATAGATGCAGTAGAAAAAAATGAAATTATTTAGTATTGAAATAACTTTCAGAAGTGAGTTTTTTATGCTTTTTTAAATAAGAAAAAACTCCAAAAAATCTTCTCCGCTGCTATCTTTTACCAATTGAATATCATCTCCAATTTCATATATATAATTGTATATGCCATCGTCTTTAATATGCACAAATCTGCCTGGTTTGTTTATTGAAATTGGGTATTTGGAATAGTATTTTTCGAAATGATTTTTTGCTTCAATTTGTTCTGGGGGAATAGTATCAAGATTGATCACCCGGTTGCTATCATCAAACAGATAATCCAGCGTTAAAACTTTATCTTTTTTTACCTCGGTTTTGTTTTTACTTAATGTTCGATAATGAGGTGATTCTATCCTGGTTAAATAACTGGCGTGTGCTGGCAGATTCTTATTTACTTCCTGCACAAAGTAAACGGCAATTGCAACATTTTCCCAAGGCTGCGAATTTTTTTCTAAATGAGTTATCACGGCAAACAAACTTAGTGCATCTGAGTCCAGGAGACAGCTAAGCATTTCATTGACTGAAGAAGGAATAAAACCTATTTTCATGCCCTGTAAATGCAGTGCGATGGCGCATTCATCAAACTCATTCTCCGGCTCTCTTACCAGTTCCAACAAATCGCCTTCTTTCATGCTGCCCAGCAATTGCATGCCTTCATAATGGCGGAAGCCGGCTACAAAGCATTGTAACAGGTATATTTTTCTGAAATCTTTTGTTAGGGAAACAGGTAATTTACCGATTGAAATGGAAGCGATAAGTTGTTTTAAAAAGCCGGAACGATTCATGTTAAAGGTCGATTTATACAAACTGAAATTACAAAAGGAAACAGTTAGTTTGAAAGTGATTGATAATAGGTTCTATCGGTACAACAACTCCTTATTATTTAAAAGTCATTCTTCAATTGATTTAATATATTTATCAATATTTTTTAATTGCTTATTAATCTTTACTACATCAAATTCGGCTGGATCGAATTTTCCGCCAGCCCATACTTTTGTGGCCCGATGATCGGGATGACGCTTATTTGATAGTATGGACAAAAAATCATAAAATCCTGTTATCCCGCCACAATCTTCTGGTGGGCATTTTAATGTACCTGATATGCAAAATGGTAACTGCTGTGGACTTTCTAATGATTCATATTTTTCCAATATTATTGAATGATCCCATCCGTCACCAAAATCATATTCATATTTAAACGCTTCACCTTCCTTATCAATAAGCGCTATGAGTGTGGTTTCCTTAGCATCTACAATATGACTTTCATCCTGTTCTTCCAAATTTTCATAGATTTCTCCAATCCGGTAACCCTCTATTTTAAATTCAAATAAATGGGAATTCGTCCAGCCCATAGCAATTTGTATAGTATGATGAAGTTTATAAAAAGTGATATCCGTGGCTACAAGTAATTCCCTCCAAATTAGAGGGTTGGTTCTGTCAAGAATTATTTTGATTTGAATGGCCTCAATTACTTTTTCTTCAGGTTTCATTTTTAGCGATTTTAAATCTGGTTTATTTTGAAATGTGATAGTAATTCCGGCTTCTTCAGTCCACAATTTTACCGTTGTCTAATTTTTCAATTTCCTTCTTTACTTCATCTATTAACTGCTGTTCTGTAGGCAGGTATAGTTGGTATTTGCTGGCGATGATGGTTTTGTTGCTTTCCGGCAAGGTGATTTTTACTACAGCATCGTTTTTATCGGCACATAATAAAATGCCGATGGTGGGGTTTTCAAAATCCTGTTTTTCAAACCGGTCGTAGTAGTTTACATACATCTGCAACTGCCCTATATCCTCATGGGTGAGTTTGGTGGTTTTAATTTCAAACACTACAAAACATTGCAGCAACCTGTTGTAAAAAACAAGATCAATAGAGAATTCATCACCCTCTATATGAATGCGTTTTTGCCTTGCCACGAAAGAAAAGCCATTGCCTATCTCCAGTAAAAAATCCTGCAGGTGGGTAATGATGGCACTCTCCAAATCCTTTTCGTAATAAGCAGCCTCTCTTTTTAAGCCAAGGAATTCTAATACCATCGGGTCTTTAATAATCTCTTTGGCATCGGATGGCTGTTTCTCTTCCCTGGCCACAGCCAGCACATCTTTTACGTTATTGCTTAGTAAGAGCCGTTCAAATAACTGGCTGTTTACCTGCCTTTCCAGTTGCCTGGCCGTCCAGTTATTTTTTGCTGCTTCAGCAATGTAAAACTCCCTTTTTTCTTCTTTATCAATGCGTATGAGGGTGCGGTAATGTGTCCAACTGAATTGCGAACGCAGTGCGTTCGTAATTGGAAATATGCGGTAAAACTGGCGGCACATTTCTAACTGGCGGATGGAAAAGCCGCTGCCAAACTGTGGTTGTAAGGTTTCGGACAATGATTTTATAAGAAACTCGCCGTAGCCAGCTCTTTCCTTGCCTTCCTGTTCTTCCTCTAAAATAACTTTGCCAATTTGCCAATACATCAGCACCCTTTCGGTATCTACCGATCGAATGGCCCTATCTTTTGCGGTGGCAATGATGGACTTTATTTGCTGAATAAGTTCTTGTTTTAGCTGCATATTATCAACTTTATTACCATTTTTTAAATTGTAAAGTATTTTATTTAAATCTACTTATAAATTGTTTTTAATGATTGTTTATTATCCAACTAATAACTAAGCATTTCATTAACTAAATAAGGGATTAAACCTATTTTCCTGCCTTGTAAATGCTATGGCACAGTCATCGTACTCATTCTCTGGTTTTCTTACCAGTTCCAATAAATCGCCTTCTTTCATACTATCCAGCATTAGCATTCCTTCATAATGACGGAAGCCAGCTATAAAGCATTGTAACAGATATATTTTCCTGAATCTTTTGTTAGGGAAACAGGTAGTTTGCCGATGGCAATGGAAGCTATTAATTGTTTTAAAAAACCCGAACGGTTCATGGCAAATAGAATGATGATAAATTGAATGAACTTTATTTTTTAAAGGAATTAGAACAGGGCTGTTATTCAATCAGCTTTTGTCGTTGCATTCTTTCCCTTGTTTCTATTAATATGGAATGGATTTTTTGTTCCAATACTTTTTTAG
>JBBRSV010000185.1:0-5771 GCA_038245055.1 Chitinophagales bacterium
ACATAATATTCCATAGTCTTGATGATGTTGAAAATACTTTGACCGAGGCTTTACTAAACTACCACTTGCAAAAAGATAAAGTGATGAAATTATCGGAAGGATTTTTAACTATTTAGTATTTTTGATAGCGGTTTATTATTAAACTGCAACAGGAAAATCAGCCAGAAAAAATGTCGATAGCGATGAAAAATAATGTGGCACAATCGAGTAGGTTTTTAAACAAGTAGCGTCTGAAAGACTTTGAGAACACCAAACAAAAAAAGTTACAACCAGATCGGTTCAATCCGCTTGAACTTTTATTAAAACAGCAACAAAATAATTATAATAATGTCCCGAAGGAATTTATCAGGAAGAAGAAAAAAAGACTAAGATTGTGAGATAAGAGTTTGAATTTATTTAAAACTGCCTTTGCCTGGCTTTCATCGCTTAATAGTCTTATTTTTCTTACAGTCTCAAACATCGGCCGATCATGAACATCTTCAGTTCCATTTTGTTCTCCTGGAACTGAACATCAGCAATTATTGCTTAGCAACCAAGATAATAAATATATTCAAGTTTTGATTCAATATTTTTAATCAGGTTTTCAGCCAACGACATAGAATTCTTAAAAGAAAATCTATGTCAATCACTAATATAATAAGAAAACCTTTAAAGTGTCATTGTCTGATTTCTTTAGAATATTTTTGTATTATGCAACAAATGAAAAATGTACCATCATTTTATAACAAGGTTATAGTACCCATTTTAGCTTCTTTGAAAGAATTTTCCGATGAAAATGCATTTGTTATAAATAATATTTTTTACAGCTATAAAGATCTGGGAAAATGTATCTCTAAAATCAGGATTTGTCTTCAGGAAAAATATTCTGATCAGGAAATTATTGGTCTGGTTGCTAATGATGATCTGGAAACTTATGCGTCCATCTTCGCGTTGTGGCTTGACGGTAAGGCTTATGTGCCTCTTCATCCTAATCAACCCTTTGAGCGGTCTGTTCAAATAATTCAGCAAACAAATATTGATGTTGTTTTAGATTCCTCGTTACAATCATCATTTAAAGATTTCTCGCTTATTGAAACTTCGTTAGCGATTTATACTAAAACCTGTTTTGAATGTAATGTTGATATAAAAGATGATAAACTCGCGTACATTTTGTTTACGTCTGGTAGTACCGGAACTCCTAAAGGTGTAAAAATAACCCGAGGAAATATTTCGGCGTTTATCGATTCTTTTGAAGATACCGATATACAACTTTCTCAAAAAGACAGGTGTTTACAATGTTTCGATTTGACTTTTGATGTTTCTGTAGAGTCGTTTCTGGTGCCTTTATTGAAGGGAGCATGTGTATATACCGTGCCTCATAATCAAATAAAATATCTCTATGTTGCGGGGATTTTGGATGACCATAAACTAACTTTTGGAGCGGTAGCGCCTTCTATGCTCAGGTTTTTGAAAAGATATTTTCATGAAATTAATTTGCCATTTATGAAATGTTGTATCGTTACAGCGGAAGCGTCCTCTGTGGAAATAATAACTAAATGGCGCGAATGTATACCTAATGCAGATATATACAATTTTTACGGCCCTACGGAGGCGACTATTTATTGCACATATTATAAAGTTCCATCAGTTGGTCACATTGCTCAACTGAATGGAATGCTTTCAGTAGGCAGGCCAATGAAAAATATTGCGGCAATTGTTATTGACGATGATAAAAAAATTGTTGCCGGGGACGAAAAAGGAGAATTGTGTATTGAAGGAAGTCAGTTGACAGCCGGTTATTGGGAAACTCCGGAGAAAAATGCAACATCATTTTTTGAAATAGAACATGAGGGAAGTCTTAAAAGGTTTTATCATACCGGCGATTTGTGCTATCTGGATAAAGATGGACTTATCATGTTGTACGGCAGGTTAGACTCACAGGCAAAAATTCAGGGCTACCGTGTAGAGCTTGGTGAAATTGAACATCATACCAGAAATTTTTTAAATGGGAACAATGCAGTTGCACTCCCGTTTACAAATGATATCGAAAATACGGAACTGTACCTATTTTGTGAACAAAATGACGGTGATTCACCTGCCCTGATCGACTACCTTAAAAGTAAACTTCCATTTTATATGATTCCGCATAAAGTTTATTATAGAAGTGAGTTTCCTTTAAATGCTAATTCGAAAGTTGACAAACTAAAACTTCGGGAAATGTTTATAAATGAAAAGTCGTAGTTTTTTCACCATGTCCATATAACTTTTACTATTCTAAATTTTCTTGAACCATAAATGAGAACTTTATCGAGTAATAAGAACAGATGAAGGTTCTGTTAATAAGGAGCTGTAAGATTTTATACTGTCAGCCACTTTTAAAGACAGGAATGACGCGCCCACGTTATTTAGATGAGCCATGTCTGCAAAAAATTCCTGATGATTTAGTATGGAAGTATCTTTTGAAAAATCTAAAAATTTCACTCCATATTCCTTTGCTATAATTTGGCCTGCAATTACAGAATTACTTGAATAATTTGGTGACATAAATATCGGCGCTGCGATAACGAAGAGATTAATTCCGGAATTGATGCATTCTTGTACGAATAATTTATAGGTAGCTATTTTACCAGAATCTAAAGGGTGGTTTGTGTGAAGTTTTCCATCTCTTATTTTCTCTTTCCACTTTTTAAATAAAGGCACATATCCATCAACAATTACTTGCCGCTTCTTGTTAGCCTCAGTAGTACCCATTAAAATAGTAAATATTAAAGAATTATAAGGGTATGTTTTTGACAATAGTTTATACTTAAGATTTTCGTCTTTTGAATCCATCACTACACGTATTTCCGGATGGGTTTCGTAATAGGGTAATAATGTTGCAACAAATGAGGAGAACACTTGGTTCTGGCTGAGTTCGTCGTCATCAAAAACTAAAATTATTATTTTAGGATGATATCGTTTTAGTACCGCTTTCAAAACTGCATATTCGTAATAAATAAGATGACCATCCTTTCCCACATTATAGGCAGGTATATTTAACTGGCTTTCAAAAATCTTTGGCTCGCAATCATGAGTTGCTGTAGATGAGCCAAAAATTAATAATGGCTCGGTAGACTTTTCCACTGCATAGTTGGTTTCATAAATCCAACCGGATTTTTGCTTGAAATAATAATAATGCATAACGTCACCGAGTGCGGCATCCATTAACACAACAATAGAAACAAGCAATACCGCTTTAGCTAGAAAGTAGTAAAACCTATTTCTTTTTATTTTCTCCAGGTATTGTTTCAACACTAATTTAAAATTGAAAATAAATGAACTGCGATTCATCAAAAACCCCCGCTAATAAAATGATCATTATAATAACAGAATAAGAAATGTGCCGGACTAATACGTTCTTACTATTAACTAATAAATGACTGCCGCTAAAGAACTCTTCTTTAATTTCAGCTAAAAACAAAAGGCTTATTCCAAATATCAAAAAAAGCGTTGTTGAGGGACTTTCCGAATAAACCGGCCCTTGAAAATCAAGAAATATTTTTTTAATCACCAGTAATACCGAATGAATATTTGCAACTGCACCACCAAAAATTTCAGAGAAGGCAAATAAAATATAAGTAAACAAACAACTCAACACAAGGTACCAGCGTCTGTCACCAAGGTTATATGTTTTTACAAACGCTTTCTTATTCTTGTTGGTTATGGCCTCAACACTTAAAAATATTCCTTGAAGAGTTCCCCATATTACAAATGTTAAAGCAGCCCCATGCCAAATACCTGAAATAATAAAAGTAATCATAAGAGCAGTTACAATACCCGCCATTTTGTACTTTCGAAAGGAGTAACTTAATGGCATATAAATGTAATCTGTTAGCCATTTAATAAGGGAGATGTGCCAGCGTCTCCAAAAAGCAGACATTGATGTCGCAAAAAAGGGACGTTTGAAATTTTGCATAACATCAATACCCATAACCCGCGCTGCACCTATTGCTATGAAAGAATATCCCGCAAGATCTGCATACACTTGTATCGGATATAATAAAACTGCCACCGTTACTGAATGGCCATTATGCCTGATTGTATTATCAAATATATTTTTATTATACACACCAATTCTATTGGCTATCACAAACTTCATAAAGTAACCCCAAAGCATAAGTTGAAGTCCGTATACAAATTTATCATAATTAAATTCTAGCGTACTTTTAAACTGGGGAAACATATTGCCCGCCCGCTCAATAGGACCTGATAACACTGTGGGGAAAAATGCAAGAAACAATGCCACGATACCAAACTTTTTTTCTGCACCTATCTCCTCATTATATACATCAATGGAATAACTGAGAGACATAAAGGTGTAGTACGAAATACCTAATGGCATAAAAAAAGGTATTTCGGGAAATGGGAAATGTAAATTTAACCCTTTTAAAAGGTTTACCAGGCTGGTATTTATAACATCAAAATATTTAAAGAAAACAAGTGGAAGAAGAATTAAAATCACATTATAAATCAGTATCTTTTTTTTTCTCTTTTGCGAAACGGCTTTCTCTATCAGAATAGGAAATAAATAAGTGATAATGGTGATGCCAATCAGAATCGCTGCATAAACTGGCTTCAGGCTGATATAAAAAAAATAACTCGCGAATAAAATAAATTTCCATCTCCATCCGTAAGGCAACGCGTAAAAAATAATAATAACGGCCGGAAAAAAAAACAGAAAATTAAATGATGTAAAGGTCATCACAAAAAAATAAAAGATATTTTAATTTGGATTGTAACTCATATTAATTGCACTTCATGCGCCAATATTAAATCTATTAAAGCACTTACATTTTTTAATTTATTAATTTCCCGCAATTTTAATTTTATATTGAACTTCTTTTCTACATCGCCAATCATTATCATGTGAGATAGAGAATCCCAGGCGCCAATATCCTCTGCGGTGGTGCCGTCATTAATGACAATTGACCTGTCTCCAAATACATCTCTAAAAATTTCCGTCAATTGGTTTTCAATGATTTTTCTTTGCATAATTTTTAATTTTGAGAAATAGCACACGTAAAATTTTCTTTACAAGCAACGGTCTTTCGTGGAATAAATTTGAACTTATTATTTGTATCTGCATGGTAATTAAAGGTTAGCACGGTTCGGTTAGAACAAACTACTTACAAAATTAGCAAATCTTAATTTAACCCCAATCGCTTTACTACTAAAATATTCACCTATTTTTTGTTATAAACGATTGATCAAATTATTTATTTTCATGATGAGCAAATTTTATTGTTACCCACAAAAGTTTAAATCCATTAAATCTTTATGAAATAGATTACCGCTTTAAATCGGTTAGTCCAACATTGTTGCTGACCTAACTAAACCAATTTTTTTCAGTGCTAATGGATTTATTGGAGATTACACCCTATAGTTTTATTTCCCCTTGTAACCATCGCTGAAACCAAATTGCAAATGAATTTATGAAGGATATATGGAATGACTGGATGATCCGCTCGCAGTTTTTGTGAAAATCTCAAAAGGAAAATACATCGGAAAGACGGGAGGCTCAATTAAGAAATCTTTTAAATAAATACTATTGGGACGCAAACAAAGATGCCGCTAATACGACTGCACTCCATTTACAACCGCTTGGCTATATTCACCTGTTTTCCGCACTTTTTTTAAAGATTCATTTTTTTGGTTTGTAATACTTGCTACTACTGAATAGTGCTTTTGGTAATGGGTGTCCTGGGAAGTAGATTTGAAGATGTTTGTTAGAAAGAAGCCTAATAAAAGCGGTG
>JBBRSV010000186.1:0-5637 GCA_038245055.1 Chitinophagales bacterium
AAATTTGTGCAAACTGAATTTGGAACTTACCGGCTGAAATTTTTCTTTAGCGAAAGCCTCGTTACTGATAGCGGCGAAGAAGTAAGCACAAGAGAGGTGAAGAAAATTTTGAACAACTTTATTGATGATGAAAAGAAACAACATCCTTTAAGTGATGAAAAATTAACAGAACTTCTGCAAGAGAAAGGATATAATATTGCGCGCCGAACCGTTGCAAAATACCGGGAGCAACTCAATATTCCGGTTGCGCGACTAAGAAAAGAATTATAATGCAAGAAAATATTATTTCTAATACTACTGATAAATCTTTGTTGGGCAATGAAAGGAATTATTCCGTGGCCTTAAAAATTCCGGCTCAAATATTTTCTTTCGTTTTTCATCCATTGTTTATCCCGGTAATTGCCACATGGTATTTAGCATTTATTCACCAGGGTTACTTTACAGGAATTTCTTCTTCAGAAAAATGGATGATCATCATCCGTGTTGCCTACAGCACCATATTTTTCCCGGCTCTAACTGTAGTGCTATTGAAAGCATTAAAATTTATAAACAGCATCTTCTTAAAAACTCAAAAAGAAAGAATCATCCCTTTTGTGGCTGCCAATATTTTTTATTTCTGGATGTATCTTGTTTTCAGAAGTCAACCGCAGGTGCCTACGGTGCTTACCGCGTTTATTTTTGGCGTATTTCTTTCTTCATCAGTAGGCTTATTTGCCAACAGCTATTACAAAATAAGTATGCACGGCTTAGGCGTGGGCGCTTTAACAGGATTGTTACTTTTAATAATTTTTAGCGGTTCGCCTTATAGTATTTTTCTTTCGGCGATGGTTATATTTTTAATTACCGGGTTTGTATCCACTTCGAGGATGATTGTCAGTGATCACAAGCCTTTTGATATTTACAGCGGCATTATTTTTGGCATCATTTGCCAGCTCATCGCGGCTGCATTCATTGGTTTTTCAAACTAAAAAATTACTTTTAAATTTTTAATTGGCGAATTTTCTTTCTACCTTATTTTTTATCGGAGGCACCGTTTTTATGTATGCGTAAATGGCCTTTAACTCTGCATCGTTAAGGTTAAAATAAGGTTGCATAGGATAATGCAACGAAGGTTGTTTATTCGGAACAATACCAGACTTTACAGCGTTTATAAAATCTTCTTCGCTCCACGCTCCAATGCCCGTTTCTTTATCCTGTGTCAGGTTCAACGTATGTATTGGCGTGCCGTCTAATTGAAACATTTTATTTCCGCCCCCAAAGAAGCCTGTAGATTTTTCGGGTACACCATAATTGTTAGATGAAAAATCTTTTGAATGACATGTATAGCATTCGTATTGGTATAGGGTGAGGTATTTGCCCCACGCCAACTGGTTGGTTGTATCAGGAAGTGGTATCGGTTCTTTTGGATAATCAAAAGGCTCAAATGCTTTTATGGTTACTAAAAATTTGGTGAGAAAAGATTGCTCTGATTTTGGAGCTGGTGTAGGATTCGCCCTTACATATTTATCATCAGATCTTAAATAAGCAATTATTGAATACAAATCCTCATCTGCAATATGAACCAACTTAGGCATGTATGGCGGCACATATTCCCCATCAGGCTTAATGCCGGTTCTTATAAAATATAATAGCTGGCCGTCAGTTAATTTGCCTATTCCCTCAACTGAATCGTTGGTAATATTAGCTGAATGAATTTTGCCGAATTGTGGCGCTTCGGTTAATAACCTTCCGGTAAATTCTTGTGTGGAGCTATTGTAGTGGCAACTGAAACATAACATTGACGCCATCTTTCGGCCTTTCGCAATTCGTTCCGGTGTAGATTGTACGTGAACATCTATTTGCTCAACTTTGTAAATTGGCATTTCACGATAATTTACAAACAAAGCAAATAATCCAATAACGATCACAAGCAGAATAACTATTGTCAGCAATACTCTAAAAACTTTTCTCATATAAAATTATATAGAAAACTAAAGTATAACAGTTGAAATAGAAATACAAGGCTTCGCAAACAAAATTTGCAAATTTTTTTGCTTGTATATAAGAAAGCTATTTCGTTGAATAATCAAATTCAAACAAGTTTCCCGGCTCGCCTTTTTTACCTTCTGAGCTAATATAAAGTTTTCCATCGGGCGAAAAACATATGCCTTCAGGTTGGGGCATCAGGTCTTTATCAATAAATTGAAAAGATTTGATTGTTCCATCGTGGGAATAAACCGCCATGCCCTTATTATCCCGGGTTGTTAGCAAATAAACGTCATGAGTAATGGGATGAATGGCGATTGCAGAAGGATTGAAAGATAACTTTTGATCGATAACTTTTTCAAAATCTTTTTTCTGAATAAGCATGAAAGGCTGATCGCTTAATTTTTCAGTAGCCATATCAAAAGAATACACAGCTTTCGTAGATTTTTTTTCATCAGTCACACCCGGGTCGTCTTTACAAGCAATCAATAATTGCTTTGTAACTGGATCATAGCACAAGCCTTCCGTATTATTTTCTTTCTTCAAAGGCGTCTTAATTTTTTCAATTTGCGGTGTGCCATCCCAATTGGTTATTTTAAATAAAACACCATGACTCCATAACGCATACACTACATTGTTTACATAGGTGACATCCTCAATATCAAATTTTTCTTTGTCAGTGGAGGCAAATGGAATGGTTTTTTCCAGCGTTGCATTTTTATCATCAATCTTTACATAATATAAATTAGGGTTGAGGTCTTCTATGAGGATTAAATGATCCTTATCGATCCATGTGTTTCCTGAAACTTCCACTAATTGCGAAGGAAGCCGCCAGGTATGATTTGGAGTTTTCATGTCGTAATTGTATGCCGACGATGTTTCGCTGGGCTGTGAAGAATCAGCAGCTTTTTTTTGCGTGCTGTCAACAATTACCGGCGTAAATTTTTGATTTGTATTATTGTTCGCGTTGCAGGAAAAAAGTAAGCCTATAAAGCAAACAGATGTTAACAGGTGATGGTTCATAATTATATTTTTATTCTGATGAGAAGTCAAACTTTACCAATAATGTCTGTAATAGTACGCAAAGCTTCAAATAATATTATCAATCCCCTGTAATATTTTTAATTTTTTATTTTTTAAATGCTCTATCGTTAAATAGGAATTGTGGCTTTTATATCCATAAATACTTTGCCATCTTTTTTTGTGGCAAAAATTTGCTTTAACAACACCTTTAAAATTAAATAATCAATGGCAGGAATTTTGGGGGTATAAATACTGATTTTACATGTAAAGCAATTTATTTGTAAAAGTTTTTAGAATTGCGTTGATTTTCTAAACCTAGATAAATAAATGCGTTCAATTTTTAAATAAACACAATTTGGCAATGAAAAATAAAACTCATGAACCAACAATGCTGGGGGCCTTTGGTGCAGCCATAGGCAAAGGATTAATTGCAGGGCTGGCAGGCACGATCGCAATGACAATTTCTCAAAAAATTGAAATGAAAATTACTAAGAGAAAGCCGAGCACAGCGCCTGCAGATGCTGTGAAAAAGGCGTTGCACATCACACCGGATAAAGCACATAAAGAAGCTTTTAGTGATGGGGTTCATTATACTTATGGCACATCCTGGGGCGTGGTTCGCGGCTTGCTTTCTCTTGCGGGCCTTTCAGGCTTTGCAGCTACTTCTTTACACATGGCGGCACTATGGGGCACAGCCATCACCATTGAGCCCAAGCTGGGTATTTCACCTCCTGTTAGTGAATGGGAACCGAAAGATATTGGAGTAGATATTTTTCATCACCTGGTATATGTAGTCGTTGCAGGAATTGTGTTTGATGCCATTGAATAATCTATGCTTTACCATAGTATTTATTTACCTTTAAGGTAATAAAAACTTTTGCTATGCCTTGTACTTTCAATTTAGCATTACCCGTAGCCATTGGTTGCGATCATGCAGGTTTTGAATTAAAAGAAGACATCATTTCTTTTCTTGATGGGAAAGATGTTACGTGGAAAGATTTTGGTACGTTTTCCACAGATTCCGTTGACTATCCTGATTTTGCACACCCGGTGGCGAACGCGGTCGAAAATAAAGAAGCATCGTTTGGAATATTGATATGTGGCAGTGCAAATGGTGTTGCAATTACCGCGAACAAGCATCAAAATATAAGGGCCGCGGTTTGCTGGGAAGAAGAGATCGCAGAACTCGCCCGCAAACATAATAATGCAAATGTTATTTGTGTCCCCGCCCGTTTTGTAAGAGAAGGGCTTGTAGAAAAAATGATTGAAATATTCATGCACACTGATTTTGAAGGAGGCCGCCACAGGACCCGCGTTGAAAAAATTGCCTGCCCTACTTCTCAACATGCTTAATAAAAATGCTTTTTCGTTAGATAAGTGTGTAGCTAATTGTAAATGTCAAAAGCCCTAATGAAAAGTATCTTTCTCTTCATCACTACTATTTTATTTTTTTTATCTCCAACATTTTCCCAAACCGATCCGGCTCTAAAATATGCTGAATCAATTACAGAAAAAGGCCTGAAAGAACAACTCACTATTGTTGCTTCTGCAGAAATGGAAGGCCGCGAAACAGGCACTGAAGGCCAAAGAAAAGCGGCAGCTTATATTGAAAGTCAATTCAAAAAAGCGGGGCTTTTATCTCCTCCTTCTATTAATGCTTTCCAACAATATTATCCATTAAATAAAGACACGCTAATTCCAAAAACACTAAAAATTGGAAAAAAATCTTACAGGTTTGGAATCGATTATATTGTAACGCCGGGCTCGGAAAATGATAAGCAATACAAATCAAAAAAAATAATCTTTGCGGGTTATGGCATTGCCGATAAAAATTATGATGATTACGCAGGAAGGGATGTAAAAAATAAAATTGTAGCCATTTTTTCCGGGGAACCAAAAAATGATGCCGGGTATGTAATCAGTGGGAATAATACACCATCAACCTGGGGCAAAAGCCTGAATAAAAAAGCAATTCTTGCGATGCAAAAAGGTGCCGTTACTTTATTATTTATAGATCCAAACAATGAAGCCTTGTCCGGACAAGCAATTTTAAATTCAAAAAATTCAACACTAAATTTTCCAAAAGAAAAAAATTCTGGCAAGGAGAAAGTGCCGGTAGTTATTATTAGCCATGCGATCGTTAAAAATATTTTTGGTAATCAAATTTCTACAGAAATAATTGATGCCGCAAAAGCTGGTAAATCTCTAAAAGAATTTTCAATTGAAAAAGATATTAAAACCAAATTAGCGTTTAGGAAAAAAACCATCGTCATGAACGCAAGTAATGTAATTGGCTTTATAGAAGGTACCGACAAAAAAAAAGAATATGTTTTTATCACCGCACATTATGACCATCTTGGCAAAAAAGGTCCGGTTATTTTTTATGGAGCCGATGACGATGGGAGCGGAACGGTGAGTGTAATTGAAATGGCAAAGGTATTTTCGAAAGCGAAGGAAGAAGGTTTTGGCCCAAGAAGATCAATAGTTTTTATGACAGTGAGCGGTGAAGAAAAAGGTTTATGGGGATCTGAATATTATTCTGACCATCCTGTTTTTCCTTTAGACAGCACTTCTATTGACCTGAATACAGATATGGTTGGCCGCGTTGACCCGGGAAGAAATTATGGAGATAGCATGAACTATGTATAT
>JBBRSV010000187.1:0-5537 GCA_038245055.1 Chitinophagales bacterium
ACTTTCCTTTATTCATAGCCCAAAAAGAAGCTTTCAAATGGAAAGTCAATTCAAATCGTCACCGAACTAAATTTACTTCAAATACACGCTAATCAAGATTTTCAAAGAACTTTATACATTCTAAACAGGACACTATTGATTTTGAATGTTAAGTTGAAGGTTATAAAGCGATTCCAAATTTCCCACCGACTGATCTTAAATCATCCACAACAGCATCTAATAATGGAATTCCATTTTTCATTCTTTCCTTTTCAAATTGAGTTTCCGGCTCTCCGGGAATAACTACTTTTTGTTGCCCCTCAATGGTTTTAGCATTGCTGAATCTTTTGATCCATTTATCCATGTGCAATTTAAATTCTTCTGCAGGGCGAAATGCATCTATGCGCATTGCTCCAAAGAAATGGCCGATTCCTTCTCCCGGCATATTTTCGGGCATTGGCACATATGCGGGGAACGGTGGCACCCAAGGTCCGTAATTTGCTCCGCTTAATACTGCAGAAAAAATATCAACGATTGAACCAAGCGCATAACCTTTATGACTTCCATGTTCCCTGTCACCGCCAAGTGGTAAAAGTGCACCACCTTTTTTTAATTCCCCCGAATCGGTGGATGGCTTTCCTGTTTGCGTTTGTACCCAACCGTTAGGAGCATCCTCATGCTTTCGTTGCAGAATTTCAAGTTTACCATTAGCCGCTGTAGTTGTGGCAAAATCAGCCACAAAAGGTTGCTCTTCGCCGGCTGGTATCGCAACAGCTATTGGGTTCGTCCCCAGCATTCTTTCTGTTGAAAAGGTTGGTGCTACTAACGCTGATGCATTGGTCATAGCAATACCAATCATATCATGTTGTAAGGCCATCATAGCGTGTGAGCCTGCAATGCCGAAATGATTGCTGTTTTTAACACTTACCCACCCGGTGCCAACATTTTTCGCTTTATCAATTGCTACCTGCATCGCAAACGGAGCTACCACCAGGCCAAGCCCTGCATCCCCATCAACAACAGCAGTTGAAGGTGTTTCATGTACTATGTTTATAGCCGGTTTTGCATTGATTCTTTTAGCTTCCCATAAACGTATGTAACCGGAAAGCCTCGCCACACCATGACTATCTACGCCACGCAGATCAGCAATGAGTAGCGATTTGGTTGCGAGTTCAGCATCCTTTTGGTTACATCCTATCTTTAAAAATATTTGTTGCGCAAAAGAACTTAGTGCTGAATAGGTAAACGTTTTTAACATACTCGCAAAAATAAGTGATCATATATAAAGAAATATTCTTTGTTATTTGGATAAGATTAAATTCATAAGATTCTATTTTCCGGGAAATATTAAGTAAGGGATTTCACTCATTTCGTTCATTTAAGATTTCAGGGTAATGACATAAGAGTTTCAATTTAAATTCGCTTTCAAATAAATAAGGTCCAAGTAAAAGAATTCACTCAAGGTTGCTAACGATAAACCTTGCAACCCTGCGCTTCTTCGTAGATTTTTTTCCAGCTCAAAAAAGAACAGTTGTTGAAAGGCTGCGGGATGGAAGCGATAGCCCGCAGCGAAGCGAGGACTATAAGCGTACAGCCCGATCTATGGCTCAATAAAGAAACTTAGCTGACAGCCCCAATTTAGTTTATGGATATTAATAAAATAAACAAGCTCTTAAAGTTTCAGTTCATCTTTATTTAGATTTTCAGTTTTAGATTTTAGTTTTAGATTTGCCGGAACGAGAAAGAATTTAAGTTATGGGAAGAATATTTGAAGTAAGAAAATCGACGATGTTTGCCCGGTGGGATAAGATGGCAAAACAATTTACACGCATCGGCAAAGAAATAGACATCGCCGTAAAACAGGGCGGCCCCGATCCTGATAATAATTCTTCATTAAGACGTTGCATCATCAACGCAAAGGCCGTAAACATGCCGAAAGACCGCGTGGACGCTGCCATTAAGCGTGCGATGGGCAAGGATAAAACGGATTACCATGAAGAAGTTTATGAAGGTTATGCGCCACACGGAATTGCTGTATTAGTGGAAACAGCTACCGATAATCCAACAAGAACCGTGGCCAATGTACGCATGCATTTTAATAAAAATCATGGCTCACTTGGAACCAGCGGAAGTGTTTCTTTTATGTTCAATCACATGGGAGAATTTAAAATAAAAAATAATAATCTTGATACTGAAGCACTGGAATTTGAACTAATTGATTTTGGCCTGGAAGAAATTGGAGAAGACAACGAAGGAAATATAATTATTCGTACGCCTTATAATGAGTTTGGGAATATGAGTAAGGCGCTTGAAGAGAAAGGAATTGAGCTTATAACGGCGGAGCTTACACGCATTCCTACTACAACGGTTGAACTCTCTGAAGAGCAGGCGAATGATGTTTTAAAACTGGTTGATCACCTTGAACAGGATGAAGATGTTCAAAAGGTTTACCATAACCTGAAATAAAAACCGCTCCAACCCAATTGAAAGCGGCTTATTTATGATGATGACCCCAAAGATGTTTGATAAAAAGTTGCGCCTATATGTAACCTGGTTTATATTATGTTTAATATTTTCTACCTTTCAGACCGCTAAAAAATCACGAGGTTTAAATGGAGTTGAAATAATCTTTCGCTCTTTGATTTTGTGTATTTTAAAATTATTTGCATCTCATTGTATGAATGATTTGTAACTCGTACAACCCCTTCCGCTAGTTTTTTATCTTTAATCAAAATCATTAAAATGCGTGTGAGTAATTATTTTTTGACAAGTTTCATTCTTATGCTGCTTTTGTTTTATAGCGCCTCTACGGTATATGGCCAAAAAGCAACGAGTGATTACAACGAGCAATGGCGGCAAGTTGATGCGCTGGTGCTTAAAGGACTGACAAAGTCTGCGCTTAGCGCCATTGATAAAATCTACACTATTTCAAAAAGTCAAAGAAATGACCCTCAGATAATAAAAGCACTTTTATATAAAATCAAGCTTCAACAAAATATTGAAGAAGATGCTGACACAAAAAGTATAGACGATATTGAAAATGAAATAGCGGCCGCTAAGGAACCAGCAAGATCAATAATAGAAAGTATTGCAGCGCAATTATATTGGAATTATTTTCAACAAAACCGATACAAGATTTATAACAGAACCAATACCTCTAGCTTTAATAAAAAAGATATTGCAACATGGACTGCAGATGATCTGCATGCTAAAATCGGAAATCTATATTTAAACTCCATTAGGGATAAAGATATTTTACAAAAACAAAAACTGGAGTCGTTCGACGCGATTATTCTAAAAGGCAACGCACGATATTTACGTCCAACTTTATACGATCTTTTAGCTCATCGGGCATTAGATTATTTTAAAAGTGATGAACGTGATATTACCAGGCCGTCTTACTATTTTCAAATAAAAGACCAGGAAGTTTTTGCTCCGGCGAAGGTGTTTATTTATCATAAATTCATTATAAAGGATTCCAGTTCATTGCATCAAAAAGCACTATTAATTTTCCAGGAACTTTTAGCTTTTCATTTAAGTGATACAAACCCCGATGCCTTGATAGACGCTGATATTGAGCGTATAGATTTTGCAAATCAATATGGTGTTATGACTGATAAGGACACGCTTTACATGGCCGCCTTGAAAAATATCAGCGAAAAATATAAAGACAATCCCGCATCAACGCAAGCCGCCTTTTTGAGGGCTCAAACTATTTACAATTTTGCCATCCCATCTTCAGACAATCCATCTAAAATAAATTCTTATTCAGTAAATGATGCAAAAGAAATTTTGGATTCAATAGTAAATAAATACCCTACAAGTGAAGGTGGCATTAACGCAAAAAATTTGCTAACTCAAATTCTCCATATTGAAATAAATCTCACGGCCGAAAAAGTAAACGTACCGAATGTTCCTTTTCGCACTTTGGTAACTTATAAGAATTTTAAAAGTATCTATTTTAGAATTATATCATTAACTGAACAATTAAAAAATCAGGTCAAGGGCAACGTATCCAATGATCAAATTTTTCAGCGATTGGTAAATCAACAAACCCTCAGAACCTGGAAACAAGATTTGCCAAATACAAGCGATTATCTTTCACATTCGGTTGAAGTAAAAGTTGATGCTTTGCCAGTTGGTGAATATGTGCTATTAGGAAGCGAAGCCGCTGATTTTAGTCTCAATAAAAATCCACTTGCCGCTGCATATTTTTTTGTTTCTAACATTAGTTTTATCAACAGCGGCCAGCAATATTTTGTATTGGATAGAACAAGCGGGCAACCATTGGCCGGCGCAAATGTACAGGTATTCAACCAACAATATAATTACAGTAATCAAAACTATCAATTACAGAAACAGGAAATCATAAGCGCAGATAAAAACGGGTATTTAAAATTAGCTGCACTCAAAAAAAATGAAAACAGGAATGTACGTTTTGATATTTCTTATAAGAATGACCGGCTATTTCTAGATGATCTTCAATATGCATATAACTATAACAATAACGACGTTGATAATTATGCTGATCAAAAAAAGTATGATGAAGCGAATGCAAAAGTATTTTTATTTACGGATCGGAGCATTTATCGCCCGGGGCAAAAAGTGTATTTCAAAGGAATTGGCGTTACCAAGAATTGGAAAACAAAAAAGACCATTTTACTGCAATCGAAAGATTCAATCACAATATTTCTTAATGATGCAAACGGGCAACGGGTAGACTCAGTCAGTGTTTTTTTGAATGAATTTGGATCTTTTAATGGTAAATTTCGTTTACCGGAGAACAAGCTAAATGGAACATTTGAAATTGGTGTTGACAAATATGATAATTCATCGGTATCATTTTCTGTTGAAGAATACAAACGCCCAAAATTTTATGCAGACTTTGAAAAGTTACAGGGAAGTTATCGTTTAGGCGACACTGTTAGTATAACTGGTTTTGCCAAAGCTTATGCGGGAAATAAGATAGATGGTGCAAAAGTTAGCTACCGCGTAACCAGGCAGGCAAGATTTCTATATCCGTGGATTTTTTGGGGGAAAATTTTACCAAGGCAAAACCCCGTAGAAATTACTAATGGTGAAATGACGACCGGTGCTGATGGAAAGTTCATCATAAAATTTGCGGCGATTCCGGATCTTTCTATTGATAAAACAACCGATCCTGTTTTTGATTATAAGGTAGAAGCAGATGTAACGGATATTAATGGCGAAACAAGAAGTAGTAATATTGTTGTTCCTATCGGTTATAAAGCGCTGAATTTACAAATTGATTTGCCTGGCGGAGATGCCGTTAATGTCGACAGCCTTAAAAACATTATTGTTACCAGTAAAAATTTAAGCGATCAACAAGAAACCGTAAAGGCAGTTATAAAAGTTTATAGGCTACAACCGCCTCAAAGGCTTATCAGGCAAAGGCTTTGGGAAAAGCCTGATCAATTTATTTTGACAAAAAGCGAGTTTATTCAATATTTTCCGAATGATGAATATGCTGAAGAAAGTAAAAAAGAAACATGGCCGAAAGGTGAATTAGTTTATGAAAAAAGTGACTCCACTAATCA
>JBBRSV010000188.1:0-5507 GCA_038245055.1 Chitinophagales bacterium
GAAGATGCATCTTTTAACACGTCTACTTGTGCAATGTCATATGGACTGATGAACAATAAAGGATTTGAGTTACTTTGCTGTCCGCCGAATGCTGTACCTGTATTCGGCCTTGCATTACCTCCGTCCAAAATAACTCCGTCCACAACATATAACGGACCTGAGCCGGCTCTAACCGAAGAGCTTCCCCTTATTTGAACTGTAGTTGCAGCGCCTGGCTGACCACTCGTATTGGTAACCTCCAAACCGGCTACTTTATTTTGTAGCAACTGATCTGGCGAGTTAATTACTCCCTGGTTAAAATCTTTTGACTTAATAGAGGTAACTGCACCGGTTAAATCTTTTTTACGTGCAGATCCATACCCGATGATTACTACATCAGATAAAGCTTGAGTTGAACTTTGCAGCACAACTTTAACGCTGGAAAGGTCTGACACATCAACTTTTTGTGTTTCAGATCCAACATAACTAATTTGAAGAACATGTGATTTAGCGGGAACGTTGACGGAAAAGGTTCCATCAGCTGCTGTTCTAACGCCTGTTTTTTGACCAAACACTGTAACAGATGCATCAGCAAGAGGATTGCCATCGGGGGAAGTTACAGTTCCGGTTACTGTTCTGGTTTGTTGGGCCATTAATTGCATGAAGCAAAACAGCATGAACAGTCCGCTTAGCAGAAGTTTTTTTCTCATAATCAAGTAATTATTTGAGTGTTAGTGTTTATTTAACGTGTAATTTACACACTATTGTTAAATAAATATCAATTTTTGATAAAATTTTAAAAAATTATTTCTATCCAAATAGTAATTGTTTAAAAAAGGACATATAAATGACTTTCTAATTCATTGTCTGCACAAAAGACTTCACAAATGAAACCTCAATTTTTGAGCACGTGAAAAAAATATTAATACCTCAATTAACTTTTGTTCTTAATTTAAACGTAACTATCAAAATTTTACTTCATTGATGCCGGTTGCGTATTAGACTATATACATTAGCAGAAAGCTGCTTCATCCGGTAAGAAACATTCGCTTCAGCGACAGGTGTTAATAAAGCAATGATGTATCTTATATTTCCATCTTCAACAATGCCAACATCGTTTGTGTAATAACTCCACCAGCCAGTTTTGTGATAATACATAGCGTTTCGTGGCAAGCCCAGGGAAAGTTTAGTTGTGTCTAATTGCCGGCCAAGCAAAGCTTTCATTTGCATACTAACCCATGGATTGATCAATGTATTTGTATAAATTTTAAACATAAAATCCGCCGCGTGTAGTGCGCACGTTTGTGTACTTTTTATTGTATCATAGCCCAAATCTTCAAATTTCCTGCTCAAAAATTTCCGGGTTACTTCACTTCCGTACCAGCCCATTAAATGCATTGTATTATTGATACTGTCTCGTGTCACTTTATCAATTAAACAATTTGCCGCCGCGTTATCGCTTCTTGTAATCATCAGGTCCAGTAAATAATTGATGGTAACGGTGTCTCCCGACCGCAAAAGGGGACGTGGATCATAACTTATTTGTTTCGATTTATCAACATCATTTGGTGACTTTACTATGTAATTTTCAAAAAGTGAAAAATCACCATTATTTACCTGGCGTAATACTTCCATCGCTACATACATTTTATATACAGAAGCTGGATAAATAAAATTGGAACAATTTACACAGCCGAAAATGGGTTTTTTGCCCGTTAGATCAATTACGGCAAATGAAATTTTTGCGTTGCCATCGTCTCCTACATTCCAACTGCTGTCTAAGCCAGCTTCATGAATTATTTTTTCCAACGAAGTTGTAAAACCTTTTTGTTGCCGATAATAAGACGGGATTTTAGTTTGGCTTTCTCCATATAAATAAGAAAAACCCACAAACAGTAAGATTAACCAACACTTCAATTAATAAAATTTTATTTTTTTATATCACACATGTAACACAATTTCTTTTTAAATTAATTGTGATCATGCTACAATTTTGATTTCATTCTAAAATCGTGCAAAGTTTTATTTGTTTGCATTTGAATCCTATTTTGAAAAAACTTAGTGCCACCCAGCAACTTGCCTTTAATTCCGAAAGCCTGGGATGCCCACTTATGCAAGTTGAAATTGTCTGTGTGGTTAATAATTTTTGAATCTTTAAACTCAAAACTTGCCTCAACAAAATTATGTACCCGTTTGCCGGTTTTGCTAAAAGTGTACCATGCTTCCCAATGAACAGCGCCTTTTTTTAAGCTGGCCTGTATTTCAGAAAATTCAATTTTCAGATCCTGAGCATTCCGGCAAAGCATCGTCCACATTGCCTTCACATCATCGCCTTTCAATTCGCCAAATACGGGATCGTGGAAAACAATATCATTATGGTAGCAGGAAATCATGTTTGCAGCATCTTGTTTTTGAAACGCTGTGTAAAAAGTTTCTATTAAACTTTTCATCGGATTTACCATAAATATTTTTAAGAAAGATGATTAGCTTTTTTGGAAAACCGTTCCGTTCTCAGGATCAATAAAAATTATTTTTTCCTGCGGAAAGCGGACCAATAATTTTTCTCCTAATTCAACCACATCTTGTGCGGATCGCCTTGCTATTAAGGTTTTGCCATTTAGTTCAAGATAAATTAATTGCTCATTACCCATATTTTCAAACGCCATTACTTGCAAAATGCATTCTTCCGCACTGGAAGATTTATTTTCTGAAACAACTAAATTTTCCGGTCGAATTCCAATTTCTACAAGCCTGCCGGTTTTTGTGGCGAGTGTTCCAGGTATCACGGAACCCAATGAAATTTTAAAATTATTTTTTACCTGGATAAAATAATGATCATTTTCTTTTTCAAGATTGCCTTCAATAAAATTCATTGTTGGCGAACCAATAAAACCTGCTACAAATTTATTAGCCGGATTTTGATATAGATGCATGGGCGTATCTAATTGCATCAATTTGCCTTTGTTCAAAACAGCAATCCTCGTCCCTAACGTCATTGCTTCGGTTTGATCATGGGTTACATAAATGATTGTGGCATTTATCTCCCGGTGCAATTTCTGCAATTCAATCCTCATCTGGCTTCTAAGCTTTGCATCAAGATTACTAAGTGGCTCATCAAAAAGAAAAACTTTTGGCCTTCTGATAATGGCTCTTCCGATAGCAACTCTTTGTCGTTGGCCACCTGATAATGTTTTTGGTTTGCGAAATAATTCATCTTCAATTTCGAGCAATTTCGCCGTTTGCATTACGCGCTCTTTAATGTCAGCTTTGCTGTAATTTTTCAATTTCAAGCCGAAGGCCATATTATCATACACCGTCATGTGCGGGTACAAAGCATAATTTTGAAAAACCATGGCAATATCCCGGTCACGCGGACTCAAATCATTTATTATTTTACCATCAATAGACAAACTTCCTTCGCTAATTTCTTCCAGCCCTGCTATCATCCTCAACAACGTTGATTTGCCACAACCGGAAGGTCCAACGATCACCAGGAATTCCTTATCATGAACGGTAAACGAAACATCTTCAATCGCTTTTTTTCTTCCACGTTCCTTATCAACGTCATCATATATTTTCGAGATATTTTGTAAGGTAACTTCGGCCATAATTATTTATTTAGAAAACGCGTTTGAAAAAACATCTTTTGAAATTCGTGTAATGCGGCAGGCAAGGTCCAACTCGCCTGAAGCTAAAATAAAATCATCACCGTCTTCCACAATGCCGGTTGTAAAAACGACCTCATTGAGGTAGATCTGCCCGCTGATTTTTTCAGTAAGCAAAGGATTTGCTTCGAGTAAAGGAACATTGTCTTCAAGATATAAAATCTTTAAAGGGTCGTCTTTATCCAGCATGGCCCAAAACGTTCGATAGATACCAACTTCAGTTTTATTTTCAACCCCATGATACAGTATAAGCCATCCTTTAGAAGTAAGAACCGGTGGAGTGCCACCGCCTATTTTTACATTAGATAAAGAAGACCTCCTCGCCCGAAGGAACGGGGCATCCGCAGGTTTCCAATGAAGAAGATCAGGGGACGTAGCCAAATGAATAGCGGCACCCGGATGATATAACGATTCCGGAGGAGTTGCGAGATAACATTCCCCCATTGGCCTGGTTAACGCGTAAAAATGGTCTTTAATTTTTCCTTCAAAAAGAAGCATGTCCTTATTCTGGTGATCAAGAACGATCCCAAGGGAAGTAAAATTCAGGCCATCTTCGGAAACATACAACATGGTGGAATGCCTTTCAGAACTTACGCAACATACCGTCATGTAATAACGATCATCCACAAACGAAATTCTCGGATCTTCAATTCCGTATTCCTGGCTTGTAAATTCCGGTGCAATTATTTTATCATAATGGATAGTCTTTATTAAAGAACCATCTGCATTTAATTCTACCGGCAAAAGCCACGACAAAGATGTAAGGGCATACACAGAAAAACCATAAGCATTTATTTTAAATTTCCTGGGATCATTCATTTCCACTTCAGAAAGCGGCCACGCATCCGTAACATATCCGCTCTCTTTATCCCATCTTATACAATGCGCCTTATTATCAAATACCGGAATTTTTAAAGCTTCCGCTACCCTTACCATCAATAATAAATTTCCATTTGATAACCGGCAAAGCCCGGGATTGAAAGCACCCAACACATAAGTAGTATCCTTTAATCCATTTCGTAAAGGAGATTGGCTGAGATCAACATCAGCCGGAGAAAATATTAAATGATCAGATTTTATATAATTGTTATTCACGTATTATTTTTTCTGCCGTTAGTTTTATTAACCTCAATATTTCGAAGTTATTATCTAATATCACATTTTTCTTTACTCTGAAGGAGTCTCCTGTTTATAGCAAAAGATACAAAGCAGCATTAAGGCTCCTTTAGGAGCCACCTGCGTATTATTCAATAAAATCAAATAAATATTTTTCTTCGAAAGGAATTTCAAATTTCTTTAATAGTTGGTCATATTCCTGCCTGAATGTTTTCTTCTGATGATGCTTTTCCTGGTTTAAAACATATTTCACAACAGCGTCAATATGTGAATGGGAATATGAGAAAACACCATAACCTTCCTGCCAATTAAATTTTTTATCAACCCAATTTTTTCTATTAATGAATTCATTACTCTCCACTTTTATTTCTTTTACAAAATCAGGAATGAATACCACGGGCTGAATACCGACAAAGAGATGAATATGATCTGGCATACAGTGAACAGCCAACATTTTTGCGTTACGGTTTTGAACTAAACCCGTAATATATTTGTGTAATTCTTCTTTGTATTGCTTTGCAATTAATGATTGCCTGTGTTTCACAGCAAAAACAAATTGTAAATAAATTTGAGAAAATGTATTGGCCATAAAATTTTATTTCAAATGATCTATCAGGAGGCTCCTACGGAGCCAGGCGTATTATTTAACCATTTCCATTTGCTATAAACAGATTGCTCCTACGGAGCTGAACCCATTTTTTAACCATTTCCATTTGCTATAAACAGATTGCTCCTACGGAGCTGAAC
>JBBRSV010000189.1:0-5485 GCA_038245055.1 Chitinophagales bacterium
AACATGGCTTGCTAATAAGGATAGAAAACGAATAATCGTAAAAAGCAGGTTGCCGTTATTTATTCAATATTTTGGATGTGAAGCCAGGAACGATAAACTTGTTTTTTACGATGACATTTATAACGATGATGGAATGCTTGCAGAAAAATATTTTGCAAATAAATAGACGTTTGAAACGTTATAGAATACACCTTCTTAGCAAAATTTTTTTAATTGATATGAAAAAATTATACCTGTTAGTATTCCTATTCGTTATCATTCATAACAGCGCGCTGGCTCAAAAAGAATCTACAGCTAAAAGCAAAACAGCTAAAACGGCGCATGGCTCAAAAAAAATTATCATTAAGTATGGTGTAGCCAGCTATTATGCGAAAAAATTTGAAGGTCGCAGAACGGCAAATGATGAAATTTTTTCTTCAACAAAATATACAGCCGCCTGCAACCAATTGCCCCTTAATACCTGGATAAAGGTGACCAACTTACGAAATAACAAATCTGTTATCGTTAGAGTAAATGACAGGCTTCACCCAAAAAATAAGCGATTGGTTGATCTTTCCAAGGTGGCAGCAAAAAAACTTGGCTATTTGGGAAGAGGCATTGCCAAAGTAAAGGTGGAGGTTCTAAATAATTTTCATCTTTAAGAAATCTCTTTATAAATCCACTGAATAATCTAGCTGTTTTATTTTTTAATTTCTATCTAAAATATTTTTTTATTTTTCTACTTAAAGAAAATAAAGTGCCTGTATTAATTAATTTTCTCCTTTGGAAGTAACCCTATACTTTTGTTTCAAAGCAAACCAACTATTTATGAAAAAATTATATTTTTTAACGATCACCTTTTTCTGTTTTTCGGCCATCTTCGGGCAGCAGGAAACATTTCAAAAGAAGAAATTACTTGGATTTAATTTTTTCTTTAATGATTTTCAAACGGCAGCGGACATTAGGACAAACGGCCTTGTGAGCGTGCTGAAAGCTAAAACTTTTTTTAAGACCGATAAAATGAATCCCGGGTTGGGCGTTAATTATCTTTCCGGATTAAGCAAGCATGTAGATTTTGTTGTTTCCCTGGACGCGTCAGCGGTTACCTATCCTCTTCAAAATAATCCTGATCAAAATTCAGAGGGATTATTATTGGAAACAAATGCAAGCCTGAATCTTAAATTATTAAGTGATAAATACTGGGTGGTTCCCTTTATTGATATAGGTGTTGGAGCAAGCAAATTTGAGAAATATTATAGTGCCTTTATCCCGATTGGAGTAGGTATACAAATTAAAATTCTGAATGAGGCTTACCTATTCATTAATTCTCAATACCGGGTACCTGTAACCGAAAATGCAAGCTATAACTTTCATCATAGCATAGGTTTTTCGGGTAATATTGCAAAGAAGAAAGTTGAAGTTCCTAAGGTTGTGGAAATTCCGGTTGTGAGTGACCGTGATGGAGATGGAATTGTTGATAGCCTTGATGCATGTCCGGATGCTGCGGGCCTTGCCGCTTTGCAAGGTTGCCCGGATAGGGATGGCGATGGAATAGCCGATAAGGATGATAAATGCCCCGATGTCCCAGGCCTTGCAAAATACCAGGGTTGCCCTATACCAGATACCGATAAAGATGGTATAAATGATGAAGAAGATAAATGCCCGAATGTGGCTGGTGTAGCACGTTATCAGGGATGTCCCGTACCAGATACTGACGGTGATGGCGTAAATGATGAAGATGATAAATGTCCAAATGAAGTCGGCCCTGTGTCAAACTTTGGATGTCCTATAATTGATGTGGTAGTAGTTGAAAAAGTTAACAAAGCTGCTCACAATATTTTCTTTGCAACCGGTAGCGCAAAATTGCTGGCCAAGTCCTTTAAATCCTTAAAGGAAGTAGCTCAAATTTTGAAAGACAATCCTTCTTACAAGATAGATATTGATGGCCATACCGATAATACAGGAGGCACCGAGCTCAATCAAAAATTATCAGAGAGCAGGGCAAACTCAGTGAAAGAATATCTTATAGGAAATGATATTGATGTTAACAGAATAGTTGCAACTGGTTATGGGGAAAGCAAACCTATTGCTGATAATAAAACTGCTAAGGGAAGGTCTCAAAACAGGAGAGTAGAAATGCGGGTAAGAAATTATTAAGTGGATTGAATAAAGATTTTGAGAAAGCCCCGTAATTTTTGCGGGGTTTTTTTTTGAGTAACTCTAAGATATATCGTCAAAAGTTTTAGGGATTGGATCGATTATTTATGATGCAATTGCTCTTCTTATCGTTACTAATTTTTCCAGCAATGCTTCCAATAAATCCAGCCTCAGCATATTGGCTCCATCACTCAATGCGCACGAAGGATCGGGATGCGTTTCTATAAATAGTCCATCGGCGCCTGTCGCAATTGCAGCCCTGGCAATCGTTTCGATCATTTGAGGATTGCCACCTGTAACACCGGAACTTTGATTGGGTTGTTGTAAACTATGTGTACAATCCATTATTACCGGTACCCCATGTGTTTTCATTATTGGAATATTACGGTAATCAACCACAAGGTCAGTGTAGCCAAAAGAGTTTCCTCTTTCTGTGAGCATTACTTTTGCTTCCAGGGATTTTTTATGAGTTGCTTTTTGAATTTTTTCCACAGTAAATTTCATGGACTCACCGTTTAAAAACTGGCCCTTTTTTACATTCACTATTTTGCCGGTATTTGCAGCGGCTTCCAGCAAATCGGTTTGCCTGCAAAGGAAAGCCGGAATCTGCAAAACATCTACATATTCTGCTGCAACGGCGGCTTCTTCATGCGCGTGAATATCGGTAATTGTTGGAAGGGAAAATTGATCTTTTACCTTACTCAAAATCTGCAAAGCAGCTTCATCGCCTACACCTGTAAATGAGCCGGGGCTTGTACGATTGGCCTTTCTGTAAGAGGCCTTAAAAATATATGGAATTTTCAATTTCTTACAAATACTGCCAACTTTTTCGGCAACCTCCATCACCAGTTTTTCGTTTTCAACAACGCAAGGGCCGGCAATTAAAAAGAAATTTTTTTCGTCATATTGTTGATTACCAAATAGTATTTTCAAAAAATCTTCCATGTATTTTTTTGAGGTCAAAGTTATTAAAGTAATCATGCAGATATGAAAGAAAGAAAATTAGGGATTTTTTTTGTTGAACATTTTTAAATTAATTCTTAGGTTTTATAATAAAATGGTACTTCTTTTGGTATTTTTAAAGAATCAATTTTTACCAATGAATAGTAAGCAAAAGGATTTGATTTGGCTTTTGATGCAGGCAGATCATTATATGGTAAAAACTATAAACGCGAACGGAAAAGAAGTATATAAAATTTTAGAAGGACGCCAAATTCCTGTTCAATATTTTTCTGCAATCACGGTAAGAAATATAAAGAATTATTTAAAAACTGATGGTCAAAAGCGAATGACTTTAAATTTGAATGAAGTAAGAAAGTTGCATGGTAACAATTATATCAAAATAATTTATCAGAAAGCACGACAGTGATGTTGTCTCCATAATTTAATGGTAATTTACTCTCACGTGCAAATGGCTTTTCATTAGATAAGGTTCCATCAAATTCTATTCTAAAAGATTATTAAAAAGGTTTCACAATCAATGCATCATTTAATGGTGTTATATTGCGCCAATAACCATGCAATTTTAATTAACTTATAAAAAGCAACTATGGAAAAAAGAATCTTTGGAATTATTTTAACGCTTCTCGGCATCGCAGGCCTTATTTACGCAGGGATAGTTTTTATGAATGGGGGTTCAGGTGTAAAAAATATTAAATCAATTATTTTTTCGGGAATATTGGGTGCCATCTTCTTTTTTGCAGGCATAGGGTTGCTTAGAAATACGAAAGACAAGGCAACCTGATAACACAATTTTTTTCAAGAGTTCGGCCCTTTTTGAAATTAAATTTAAGGCTAAACAAAGTCATTCAAAATTAAAGTAAGAGCGGCAAAAGGGATTCGAACCCTCGGCCCTTAGCTTGGGAAGCTAATGCTCTACCAACTGAGCTACTGCCGCTTACTACCTTTAAAATTAAAAATTATTTCTTAGTTAAATAAATTACCCATAAAATTATTTTGTTTGCAAAAAAATTGCCTTACATATGGAAGCAACTATACATGACTGTTAGTGCAACTAACTTCACTTGCATTTGGCTTAAGTTTTAAACTAATTACCATCGTTTTTTATTTTTTAAAGTCGATGGGTACATTAATTTTAAAGCCAATATTTCTTCCCATTTCGTAAACGCCGGTCCTTCCCGTAGCATTATTCGGATCTCCGTATTTAAGCCGGCTCATGTTGCTTTGATATGCGACATCGGTTACGTTATGCGCGTAGATGTATACCGAAAACAAAGCTTTTCCTTTGCACATTATATCACTTCCAATACCAAGGTTTAATAATGTGTAACCCGGCGTTACGGTTTCATCGCCGAACTTGTAATAAATTTTGTCTTGTTTAAAATAATTTTCCAGGTCTATTCTTACATAAGAATTCGCCAAAAATTTCCCCATTTTTTTCGAGGTGAATTCTATACCGGAATATAATTTACCGGGAGGGGTGTAGGGTAAATATTTTGTTGAATCATCCTCATGTTTTTGAATTGCTCTCAAAAGTGAAAGGGTATTTTCAAAATGGAACCAGGGTGAATTTTCCGGGTGAATATTTAGCGTTAATTCTGCGCCAGTTAGCACAGCATCTCCTGAAATGTACTTAAAAGTTGGGCCGTTACTTGCGGCCGCTACATCGGTGCGTATAGAGTCTCCGCCAAAGACACTTGCCAGCTTTACAGGGAAAATATAATTGTTGATATTGTTTTGAAAAACGGTCAATTCAGCCGTTACATCGTTTGTATTTATTCCAAGTGTCGCATCAATTTGTAAGCTATGTTCCGGCTTTAAAGAAGGATCGCCAATTTCATAAAATGGTGTGCCATCGTGAATACCATTGCTGCCGCTTTCAGCAATGTTAGGCGCTCTAAACCCTCTTGAAAAATTTATTTTTCCATAGAATGATTTTGTAAAATCGTAGGTTGCTCCAAGGCTGCCGGAAATGCCCGAAAAATCAGATTTGTATGCTGTGAAGCGGTGCACCGTTTCCGGTGTACCCTCTGGTACTTTTGCACCGCTGCTATCTAAGTAAAGATCGTCACCATGAAGTGTGCGATTATCAAAACGCAGACCGCCTGTAATAGAAAGTTTTTCAAAAGATTTTTTTGCAATAGCAAAAGCACCGATGTCAAAAAGATGGTACGCGGTAACTAAAAACAACAAGCCCCTGTTTTGAGAAGACTGTTTCATTCCATTTACACCAAAGGAAAATTCAAATTGATTTTTTTCCGGCAACACATAACGCACATCATAATTGAAAGTATTTAAGAAATAATAAATGTTGTACACGTTGACAAGTGTAGCGTCGTTAGCCTCCTGGCGGTGATTTTGTTGAAAGCCAAGGCGTGCGGCGAGCCGG
>JBBRSV010000190.1:0-5391 GCA_038245055.1 Chitinophagales bacterium
ATGGATGCGTCTGTATTAGCTGAACGAAGCGATGATGCCAATCTTGCCCGGATATACAAAAGGTGTTTAATTACACTGGATGAGCTGATGGAGTTTATCAGGGACGAATTCTGGTGTTATTTCAACGAAGCCCAAATGATACCGGCAAATAAATTGCTGCAGATACAGGGACAGTTTGAAATACGAATGCCAAAAGTTTCCCGGTCTCTCATACAATCTGGGCAAGATGCTTTACTTATCTCCCATGTATTTGAAACCATCATGAGGCATCTGAACACTGATTCTGCGCCGGAAGTGACTTACCGTAAATATCAATACCTCAAAATTTTAATGACTTCATTAGAAAATATGAACGGAGATAGTTTACCTATCTGTCATTACCCCAGCCTACCAGCTCTGCTTATTCACCTGAACTTTAATGCTACCATATTTAAAAATTATATGGTGAAGCTGTTGCATGAAGAAATTAATGCCTGTACCAGCATTGAGGAAAAGATTGAAACAATTTCCTTTCATCATAAAGAGCTGAGCCAGATGACCGTGAAACCGGGCATGGCGCTCTCCACCTCATTTCCTTCTGTGCAAATGGATCTTGTGACCTGGTTGTTTAATGAGATGACACACTTGGAGAAAAAGCAAACATTGGGTATTGTGGCGCCGATTCATTTTAAGGAATCGATTGAACAAGACACAGAAAAGGGAATATACTCGTCGCTGACAGTGGAAGAACTTGCCTTATTTGTTAAGGTGCAAAAGGATACTGGTGTTTTGAAAAATAAAAATATGAAACAGGTGGCTCGAACCATTGCGAAGGACTGGCACAGCAAACAAAAAGACAATATCAGTTGGCAGTATTTATACAATTCTATGAGCAAAGTTGATGTGGGAACAATCAACAGCCTGGACAGTAAACTGATGGATATGGTGAACATGCTGAGAAAGATGAGGGGTGGTATAAAGTGACTATAGCATTTTAACCACCCCCTGTAAATTTTAGCCTCCTGTTTTTGCGGCTTTGATATCTGGAAAAAGTTTTGCTTTTAAACTACCCATGTCCATACTTACTTTCTTATCCAAAATTTTTGCGTAATGCTGGGTGGTTTGAAGCCGGGTGTGGCCAAGCATTTTACTGACAGTCTCTATAGGAACTCCGTTGGTTAGGGTTACCGTTGTTGCAAATGTATGCCGGGCAATATGATAGGTGAATTCTTTGGCAATACCACAGCAGGCAGCAATTTCCTTTAAGTAGGCATTCATTTTTTGATTGGATAAAACCGGCAGCAATTTTTGCCGATTTATGCGCTGAGGACTGTTTTTATACTTTTCCACAATATCCATTGCCGGTGGCAGCAATGGAATACGTGAAGCGGTTTCTGTTTTTTGCCGGTGTGTGAAAATCCATTTTTCGCCATCGATACCGATGGTAATATTATTTGGGGTAAGGTTAAACACATCAATGTAGGCGAGTCCGGTATAACAACTGAACAGGAAAATATCCTTTACCGTATTCAGACGGTCAATACTGAAATGCTTTTCGTGTAAAGTATCCAGTTCTTCCTGGGTTAGTATCTCCCGCTGTACAGTCTTCATTTTAAACTTATAGCCGGCAAAAGGGTGCTTGTCGAGCCAGCTTTTGGTAACGCAGGTTGATATTATCTTTTTAAAGCTCTGCAGATATTTAGCGGTGGTGTTAAGACCAATCTTCTTTTGTGACCTGAGGTAGAATTCAAAATCGCAGAAAAATTCAAGGTTGAGTTCTTTCAAGTTTATGTCACTGACCGAATATTTGTTGAGCATAAAAGATTCCAGGTGGCTTAAAACGGTATTGAATTTCACCCAGGTTGCCCTGGTATAGCCATTGCCAATAAGCGATTTAATATCGTCATTATGTTGATTAAATACCGGTATCAACATCCGGGATTTTTCAACCACTCCCAGATATTCATTTTTTATCTTGGCTGTGGTTACTGTTTCACCCTTGGCTTCCAGTTTACTCTGGCAGCTCAAAAGTTTTGTTTTAATAAAGGACAGGTGATTGTTGATTTCGTTTGCTTCTTGGGTTTTGGCGGCGGACAATTGAAATCTGGTGTCCCAATCTGCCAACTTCACTTTACGGTTTGTTGACATTTCAAGACGTTTACCATCTACTGTAACTCTCACCCATATCGGGGCTTTCCCATTTTTTATGCGGGTTTTGTCGATCCTGAACAGGATCGAAAATGTTTGATTTGTGTTCATTTTACTGAGCTTTAAAGTTGTTAAAAAACAGATTAAAGGCACCTCAGCTTTTTTTTGGTCGTCGTTTTGTGAAACTCGTAGTTATAACTAAATCTTTCGTTTGTCGGTTAGCAAACTTATGGAAAAAGTCTGCTAACCGAATTGCACACCTCCATACTGATACATTTTGTGCAATCTTGTCAGGGGGTAAAAAACAAAAACGCTTAAAATGAGCACTTTAAGCGTTTTTGAAAAGGTTTATATGATATATCAGCGGAGAGCTAGGGATTCGAACCCCAGGACCTGTAACAGTCAACAGTTTTCAAGACTGCCGCAATCGACCACTCTGCCAGCTCTCCGCGGCAAAAATAAGGTTACGCGGTTTTTAATCCAAAAATTTTACGAAACTATTTGTTGGGGATCTTTATCTTTTACTACCACCAAATCCTTTAACTCAACAGTGATGGGCATTACGCCAACCTGCAGCACAGCTTTTTTCCCTTTAATTTCTTTTACAATTCCCACCTGGCGGTTCTGTTTCATCTTCACTTTTACGCCAATTTTGATCTCACCACCTACTTCTTCAAACTTTTCGTTTAGCTTTTTCTGCTGCTTTTCGGTGGTTATTTTTTCTTTTTGCTGAAAAAGCAGGGCATGTATCATTTTTACCACTTTACCCTTGTCTTCTGTCTTGCGCCACTCCATTACCATGGCTTTAAGGCGCCTTTCCATGTCTTTGAGGTAAATGATTTTATCGGCGGCAATATTGTTCTGCAATTTCAGCCTTTCCATCTCCTGCTGGTGCTGCTCTTTATGTAAAACCTGCTGCATTTCCTTTTTCAGGACTTCATTTTCCTTTAATAAAGTTTTAAGCTGGTCTTTTTCCTTGTCGATATGCTGCAGATCCTGCTCGGTGCGGTTTAACAGTTTATCAAGGGTAAAATGATCATCATCTACCAGTTTACGGGCTTTTTCTATCAGTCTTTTCTCCAGCCCTATCCTTTCAGCAATGGAAAATGTGTAGGAACTGCCCGGCTTGCCCACAATGAGTTTATACATGGGCAGTAGATTCTTTTCATCAAACTGCATGGCACCATTTATAATACCGGCGACTTTATTGGCCATTACTTTTAAGTTGAGGTAATGGGTGGTAACAATGCCAAAACTGTGTTTAATGGCCAGTTCTTCCATAATCACTTCGGCAAAAGCTCCACCAAGATTTGGATCGCTGCCGCTACCGAGTTCATCAATAAAGAACAGCGTTTTACCATTGGCATTTTCCATAAAATGCTTCATATTCTTTAAATGCGATGAGTAGGTGCTTAACTCAAATTCCAGGCTTTGGGTATCGCCTATATGGATCATGATCTGCTTAAAAATCCCCATCTCGCTATCGGGATGAACCGGCACCAGTAAACCACTCTGCAGCATCAGTTGCAACAGGCCAACGGTTTTTAAGGTTACCGTTTTACCACCGGCATTGGGCCCGCTTATAACCAGTATCCTTTGCTTTTCATTTAAAGAAAGATCGACGGGTATGGTTGTTTTTTTGTTTGTTTTATTGTAGAGATATAGCAGCGGATGATAAGCCTGTATCAGTTTTACATGCGCCTTATCAATCACCACCGGGTAATTACCATTGTACTCAATTGCAAATTTAGCTTTTGCCCTGATGAAATCAAATTCACCGGCCATGTTAAGATAGCTTTTAAGCAATTCGGCATACACACTTAAATCCTGCGTAAGTTTTCTGAGGATCTTATAAACTTCTTTTCTTTCCTCATTTTCCAGCGAAAAAACAGCATTGTTGAGTTCGGTGGTTTCTTCGGGCTCAATAAAAGTAGTACGGCGGCTGTCGCTTTCGCCATGCAGTATGCCTTTTATCATGCGCTTTTGTTCTGCAAAAACTGCCAATACCCTTCTGCCGTTTAAAAAACTTTCTTCAATATCTGCCAAATAACCCTGTTTGTTCAGGTTGCTTACAATGCGGTCAAATACCTTTCGCAGTTCATTACGTTTTCGGTAAAGGCTCATGCGTATCTCTGCCAGTTCCGGGCTGGCACTGTCTTTTACCTGACCGGTTTCATCCAGTATGCTATCAATCATTTCCACAATTACCTTCTCGTAATAAGCATCATGCACAACTTTAGTTAATGCGGGGTAAGCAATGCGACGTTCATTATCAAACCAGCGAAAAATATTGTTGGTGTTTTCGGCAAGCCGCCTGATGAGGAGAAATTGTTCGCCGGTTAAAACGGCACCGGGAATACCCAGCAGCTTTAACTCTTTGCTTATATTGTGTGTAAATTCATTGGGAAAAGGCTGCCCGTTTTGCAGCAACAATTTAAATTCGTTGCTTTGCTGCAGTTCGGTTTGTATAAATTCTTTTTTGGTGTGCAGTCTCAGTTGTTCTGCCTTGTGTTTTGCAAATTCGGTACGGCAATGCAGGGCCAGTAAGGTTTTTACTTTTTCATATTCTAACTGTACCAATGCCGATTCCGGAAAAAATTTCATGACCTGTTTCCCCAAGGAGGATTTTGATTAAAAGAAGGCAAAGGTAGTTTGTATTCTTTATTTTTCAATTGGCTGAACCTGCAACTCATCCAAGGGCGTTGTTCCATCCTTCTCTCTTTTAAAAATAAATTCATTGCTGCTGAGGATAACTATTTCGGCAGTGGTACAAATTTTACAGCCTTCCATTAAATGCCCGCCAATGGTTTTGCCGGTGCTGTCGCTGCTGCCATTGGGCTGGTTGGCAAAACGAATTTGGTAATTTGTCAGGCTGCCGACACAAGTACTCACACATCCTGCTTTAATTTGCTTTTCGTTCACCAGGTTTTGAATACCCGTTTTAAGGTCTTCGCCGGGCTTTAACCGAAAAGCATGTGCAGTAAGCTTATCCATAACTGTTTTTTGATTGCAGGAAAGAATGATCAGTGATGCTAAAATAATATAAGTGAATCTCATTATTGCAAAATACAGGTATCTACTGGCAGCAGCAATGTTTGTTAAACTTTTGTTGCGGTAACTTGTTGTATAATCTATGCCATTTACCTTTGCGTAAGTAAATGAAAAAACTACAAACCATGTTAAGATTTCTATTCATTTCGGTTGTTAGCTTTATGGGGTTAAGCTCCTGTGCACAAAAGGAAAACAATTCTGTAAAAACAAAAG
>JBBRSV010000191.1:0-5207 GCA_038245055.1 Chitinophagales bacterium
AATAAGAAGATCAAAGATGCAGCCGATCAGTATCATCCTGCCTACGACGATAATGCGTGGGACAAAATGGAACTGTTATTAACTGAGCATTTACCTGTAAAAGATAATGAAAGGAAAAAATATCTTTTTATCCTGCTTTTAGTATTATTTCTTGGCGGATCTTTTTTTGCTTTATATGAATACAATACTTCTAGAAATAAAGTTTTGAATGGTGGGTCTTCAAAAAATATTACTCAAACTATTCTGCTGCCGGAAAAAAAATCTTATAGCAATAAAGCCGATAATAATTCGTCCAAAATTGATGTCGATTCCGTTGAAAAAGACGGTACGGCGAGTCGTTTAGAAAGAGAAAATAACAATCGACCTGCAAATATAACTGGTAATAATTTCCCGACCGACAAAACGGACTATTTATTCCGGGGTGCAAGAGAAAAGAAACCAGGGAAAGGTTATTCAAAAATAATTACAAATGCTAATGCAGCGGATGTTGAAAATCACGATGTAATAAATAATTCAGGTAACGTGCCTGCAAAAGATCAATTAAATACAGCCCATGGAAAAAAGAATAGCGACGAACCAATCATAGATAACGACAATAGTCTTGATGCAAAAAAACAGATCTCCGATGGAAAGGGTGATACGACTAAAACTAAAGAAGTTCTAAAATCCGATGTTGCTAAAACAAGTTTGCCGGCAAAAAAATCGACAAAGACAAACAATAAATTCTCAAAGAATTTTGCAATCGATATTTCTGCGGGCCCGGAGTTAAGCATTGCTGCCCTTGATAAAGCGGGGAAAATTACAATAGGTTATGGTCTCGGTCTGCGGTACAATTTATCAACCAGGTTCACCTTGCATACTGGTTTTTATATTGCAGATAAAATTTATTCCGCAAATAAAAATGAATATCACGCGCCCCCATCTGCTGGCTATAATTATCTGTTCAATATAGCTGCTAATTGTACGGTTTATGAAATACCTATAACCGTTAGTTACAATTTTGAAAAGGCAAAAAACCATCAATGGTTTGTAGGTGGCGGCCTTTCATCATATCTCATGAAAAAGGAATCGTACGATTATTATTATAAATATCCATCTGGTTATGTTGACACAAAATCCTGGTCGATATCAAACAAAAATCAACATTACTTTGCTATTCTTGATATTTCTGCGGGGTATCAATATAATTTTAATAAACGTGTTTCTTTGATCGGACAACCTTATTTAAAAATCCCAATGTCAGGTGTTGGCGCAGGCAAAGTAAAACTAAATAGTGGTGGAATACTTTTTACCTTAAGCGTGAAACCATTTTATAAAAAATAACATTGATTTAAAGGATTAAAGAATGAACACGAATATTTTATAAATAATTTGGGGCTTACAGTCCACATGTTATTATCCCTTGAAAATAGAAAAAGCTCTCTTTTTAGAGAGCTTTTTAATTTAATTAAAAAGCAACTTATATCTTGGATGAACAGATATTTTATGCCGGCTGAATATGACGCCTTTAATAGCATTCTTTAAATCATTACTCATGTGTGAGTGTTTCCAAATTATTATGATGCCACATGATGCCAGAAAGTTTGAAATGCAAATAATGCAAGAAGTAATTTTAAAAAATCACATTTTGATTTCAAGCTAGTTTTACTTCGGCTACAGCCGACCGTTATGTTAATTTGCGCCATTGTATTGGGAGGAATATTTTGTTGTCGTGCGGCTTTTCTTGAAAGGAATATTTATGGAGGCCCGTTCTGTTTAAAAAGGAAAAAATTTATAAATGATTTCCCTATAAGTGCATTTTATTATTTCTTCCAATTAGTAATTTTTGTTTCCCGCTTCTTTTTTCCTAATTGAAATACCCTGGAAATATTGAATCCGAATCTTGCGTCGCCATTATCCCATCGGCCTGTTGTTTCAGTTATGAATGATTTCTCTACCAGGCCAATCGAATTGGTGAAGTGTAGTTCAAACACGTGGCCTCCGGTACCAATATCAATTCCAAATGATAAAACGTTGTGTGAGCCAAACGCTTTATTGCCTGGTAATTGGTAATAATATTCAGCGTTGACGCTCATTCTTTTCGATAGGTTTTTTGTGCCGGCAATACCTATAGCGAATGAGGTCGAATTTTTATGGAAGTATGAAATATTGTCGGCCCGAATAAACGTTGGCATAAGCTGTAGCGAAAAACCTTCTGAAAACTTTCTCGCAATTAAAAGTTGAATTGAATATGAAACGCGCTCTATTTTCTTTCCTGAATCAGGCTTGACAGGAAATTGGAGTGGACTGAGCGTATTGAATGCAACTGTTGGAACGAAAGATAAAGTAACAGGAATGTTAAGTGCACCGGAAGATTGCGTCAATAATTTTAATTTAAAAAACAAATCATAAGTTTTCTGCCAGGCGCTATGGCCACCGCCAATCATAAAATTATTTGTAACGCCATAATCAAAACCTATTAACACATTGAAGGGAGAATAGTCGAGCCCAAAAAAATTATATAAACCACTGTTGATTGGCCCAAATCGATGTGAGATTCTAACATCCAGAACATGTGCACGTAGATTTTCGACTGAATGCCCGTTGATAACACGCGTATACCGGAAGGTGGCTTTTACATAATTTGTTTTATTTACCGATACTTCTTTTTCTATTTGATTCATAAAATTAGAAGTCTCTTGCACTGAGGTTTTATTTGAACTATCCTGGGCAAGAGTTTTACATGGCAAAATATGTAACGCGACGAGTAGCAATAAAGAAAATCTTAAACGCATGGAATTAATTTTAATTATTTTTTTTCATAAATACATCTAACTGTTATTTCAATTTTTTCGGCGATGTTGTTTACAACCAGGGAAGGAATTTTTATGTCATAGTCTTTTAATAATATTTTGAAAACAGCAGTGCCTTCAATTTGCCCGTCTTTCACGGTGAACATCGCGACAGTTGTAACTGGCTTTGATATTCCATGTATGCTCAGATCACCTTGCGCAACTAAACTGTACGTTTCGTTTTTAGAAACATCGACCTTGTTTATATCGGCAATATTTCCCTTAAATGTAGAGGTAGGAAATTTGTCACTCTCAATGTAATCACTATTGAAATGCTCTTCCATCATAGCTTTTGGGAAATGGAAAGCGTTATTCAAAACTGAAAATCTTATTTCACCAGATTGAATATTTATTATGCTTATTACCTGGTTATTATCTGCTTTAATATCCTCCATGGATGCTTTTGAAAAAAAGGAAATACTACCATTTTTCGTAAAATAAACTTGTGAGTTTGCTGCATTTGCACAAACTGCCATTGCTGTAATTATGGGTAGTATATGTGTTATTCTCATTGTTTGTGGTCTGATTTTGCCAAATAACATCTTATTAAAAAAACATCGCCCGGCAAGCCCATATCAGCATCCCCGGAAATATAACCGGAGCATTTCCCCTTTAGTGAAATATCATCACCTGTCTTGAAATTATTTATGTTTTCTTCCATCGTACAATTGACAAAAGCTCCTTCGGTTGAAGTTTTTAAAAGAATGACTTTTTGATTATTTTGATTAATTGATACGCTCGAAATGTTGCCAGCAACAACAACAATCTTATTTAATAATAAGGCATCCGCTTTCGCAGGATCGCTTTTGAAATTTTTATAAAGATCGAAAGCTGTAATTGCAATGCTGTCCGCGTCTTTAATATCAGCATGAGGTTTATTCCAAACAAAATAACCGGAGACGAATGCTATTATTCCAATAGAAATACAAGCGATTACCCACTTTTTTAATTTTATATTCATTCTTTTATTTATACTTATATTGGTTATGAATACTAATTAGTTGCTACCGTTAGTAGGGGGAATTGCTTAGCAGGCTCAACGTTGCAATGCGGGGTGAGCATGGTTTTCCCAATATCTATTTGTTAGAGATAAATTGTTTTTTCTATATTTTGAGTTAGAACGAAAACTTATTTTCCGGGTTAACAGTTAATTTTTTATAACGGTATAGGATTCACTTAGTCCGGCAAGTGTAAAGTTAAGAACATACAAACCTGGCGGAATATCCATTAAGTGAATGTGTCCCTTGTTTACTCCTACATCTGCAGATAACTCCGTTTTTAAAACCTGCTGACCCTGGCTGTTGATCAGACTTGCAATCATTGTTCCTTTATTATTCGCATTAAATTGAATTGATAAATGTCCCATTCCCGTTATTGGGTTAGGAGATAGAGAAATAATTAATTTCTGCGACGCGGATAAATTTTTGTAAATTTTAATGGGCGATAATCCGACTTTTCCGTCAATATCTACTGTGGCAATCGCATAATAGACGTAGGTGATTTGTGTCGGAATTTCTTTATCGACAAATGAATAGTTTCTCTTAATAAAGGAGTTGCCGGCTGCTGGCACTTTTCCAATTTCATTAAAATCTATTCCGTTAACACTTTTACGAATTGAAAAATAATCAGCATTTATTTCAGTTTGGGTTTCCCAGAAAATTAAGGGTATTTTGTTTTGAGTACTTATGTTGAATGCTGATAATACTATTGGTACAACACTGGAAACGGTAAATGAAGCCGTCATGCCGAGGAATGAATGGAAGCTACATTCGTAAGAGTACACCCCGGGTTTTGTAACTGTATAATTAAAAGATTTTGCCGTGGCGTCTAAAGGTTGGTCCCATGGATTAGCACCGGCTGGAACTGTTACCGACGTTGTTGTGTGAACGCCTGTGACCCACACCCAATGGATCACGTCTCCAACCACCACGTTAAGGTTTGATGGTGAAAATTGATAATTCTGAACGTTGATGTCCCAAGTCGTGGCCCTCGAATAGTAGTGTGTCAAACAGAATAAAAAAAGTAATAGTTTTTTCATCGTTCAATATTTTGATTTCAATTAAAATTGAATTTTATTATAAAATATTTTCTTGCAAAAAAATGATTACAAAGGGTAGAGCAGCATCATGTATTAAAAGCAAAACGAAAGAAGGGTAGGAAAGGTTGCTTAGAAAAAAGCAACTTATTATCGTTTTGAAAGTTATAGTTATTCGGATTGTAGGGCAAATGTTGAAGACTCAACCACCGCCTTCTTAGAAGGTGGGTTGGAATGCATCGGGCATAGCCCTCTTTAACTCTCTGGAGGCGGCGAGAACAAATCAAAATTTTGACCTTGACTTTCCTCTTTCTTATCTTCCTTCTCCTGATATTTTACAT
>JBBRSV010000192.1:0-4972 GCA_038245055.1 Chitinophagales bacterium
CCCCAATTAAGGGGCTTTGTTGCGAAGGGAGGGTTCGAACCTCCGACCTTCGGGTTATGAGCCCGACGAGCTACCGCTGCTCTACTTCGCGATTTTGGATGGCAAAGGTAAGTGGATATAAATTTGAAACCAAATTTTAATAGTCTTCATTGCAAAAAATCAATATAAAAGTTATTAAACCGGGCTCTTGGAAGATTTATCCGAGGATTTTTTTTGGATCTGCAAAAACAGAACAATGAAATAAATTCAATTATCTTTTGAAAATATCGCCACAACCTTCAATGCTAAATAATCCGCCGGGCTCAATGACAAAGTGCCGTGTAATGAATCTATTTTAAAAGAGTAGTAGCGATCAGGAGATTGTGCCGAGGTAAATTTTACTTTAAAAGAATCTTCAATGAAATAAGAAATAAATTTTTCAAACCCGGCTACATTGCTGGAAAAAGAACTGTCCCGCTCAAAATTAATCCATTGATTGAGATACACAGTTGAATTGTAGGTTACTGGGCCACCGCTGCTAAATTATGTTTGAAAATACTTCCATTTATCGTTAATGTTATTTGAGTAAGTATCAAAAATTATGGATGGCGACTTTTTGCATGCAAGTAAATTTAAAACACAAACAATAATGATCAGCAGGTATTTCATAAAGTATTTTTTAACCTGACAATTATGCACTTCATAACGTTGCATGTTTAAAATACAGTAACAAAAAAGCGAGTCGTCATTGCACGGGAGAATTGTATGTACATAAAAAACCCCGCTTTTAGCAGGGCTCTTACGGAAAAATTTTAATTCCAGGGGTAATCTTTTAAAGGATAGTTTGGATACGCTTTTTAAGCTTTTGTTTTCTTTGGATATTTGGTTGGTTACAGGTATTGGAAAAATAAAAAAAGAAGCTGATTGATATCGGATTTTTTAGTTTTCATGGATTTGGATAAACGGGCACTTTTTTTCAATGGATTTGGATATCTGATTAATGTTGTTGAACATCAATCAACTTCTGGTACAAAGATATACAGGCTCAACTCCTTTCACAAGAGCGTTATTGCCTATTTATCCTGACATCAAAATTACTGGTAATAACGTAAAAGCACGTTTTTGAAACAGGTAAATGACCCGCGATTTATGAAGTAATAATTCGTTTTTAAATTTGCTATTTAAAAATGTCCTAAGGCCTAAACGAAATTAAAAGAATATTTTAGTAAGGGAAACACTGCGGCTGGCTTACCAAAATAAATATTGAAAACGCAAACAAAAAAAACATAAATAACAGCATCAAAATGAAACACGGAACTTATCTTTTATTAATTTATTTAATGCTTGCATCTTGCAACGCACACAATTCCGATGAGAAAAAAGTTGAGGTTGCGCTTGATGGAACATGGAAACTTATCTCAGGAACTCTTATAGATAAAGGCGACACTGTAATTACGGATTACACAAAAAATATTTCTTTTATTAAAATAATTAACCAAAATCATTTTGCTTTTTTAAGTCATGATTTAAGCAAAGGCAAAGCTGCTGATTCAACCTTTAGTGCCGGTGGCGGCCGGTACGATCTTAAGGATAGTTCTTATACTGAACACCTGGAATACTGCAGCGACCGTCAATGGGAAGGGAATGATTTTAATTTTACTATCGTTATAAAAAATGATACGCTCATTCAAACGGGCAGAGAAAAAGTTGCCAATACCGGAATAGACCGTTTGAATATTGAAAAATATTCACGTATGAAAAATTAATAGAAAAAATGCTTCCACAATAAACCTGCAATTGATAAAATCTTTATTCAAAGCCGAAATATCTGATGTCATTGATTCAAAAAATGCTTTGACAAAGGAAAATGCAAAAGCCATTTTTAATTTCTTCCATAATTCAAAACTCTTCAGATGGCAGGATGCTAATAACGATTGTGAAGATCGCGCCAATGCTATTTGCATTCTTCTTGACGAATGGAATATTCCTAACGCAAAGGCTTGGGTTTTTAGCGGCTACATGTTTAAGAAAAAAGGATATTTGGAAAATATGTGGAAGTATCATGTTGCAACCATTTTACCGGTAAAAGAAAATGGACAAATTAATTTTTATGCAATAGATCCTTCTACGAACCAGCAATTAACGTTGGTGAAAGATTGGGCCGAAAATGTTACCGATAATCCATACAGTTATTATGTTTTAAAAAATGGAACCTATTATATTTTTGATCCCCGCACTATAAAAAACAGCACCTGGTCAAAAAGAAATAAAGGCAATTTTAATTGGACAATGCAAGGCCTCGCAGGAATAAATGGATTATCAGCTAAGGGCAAAGCAACGCTTGCTTTTAATAAGAAAAAAGTGATTAAAGCAACGGATAGTTTTATGAAACTTAAGAATGAAAAAATTTCTTTTTAGTAACAGCGTGATTTATGAATCTTTGCTGTTAAAGCTTCAAAATCATTTAGGAAGCATTGCTAAGAAAAATCTTATTTTAATTGATATAGAAAATTGAAACAAGTAATTAACGATAGAATTAAAATGATTTGATTTTTTTTGCTTTTCATGCTGTAAAAAAAATTGCCTTAAACCCTGACTTATAAATTTAATTATGCTTTGAATTGATTACACTGGAAAAGCACAAACTATAAAACTTAACAAATAAGAATTGATCATGAAATTAAAATTATTCTTAAAAAAATATTGTTTCAACTCTAAATTAAAACAGCTTTACCCGATCTCTTTATCGTTGTTTTTTCTACTAACGTTGCAACCACATTCTTTTGCTCAAACACTTTCTACAAGAATTAAACTTAATCAATTGGGCTTTTACCCGAATGCTCCAAAAATTGCAGTGCTTAACGGAACAGATGCTCCAACTGATTTTTATATTACTTCAACTAACTTAAGAGATACTTTTTTTACAGGGAAATTAAGTGCGGAAATGCAATCGGCCTATTCCTCCACCAAAACGAGAATAGCTGACTTTTCGGCTCTCAATGCCGACGGTAGTTTTGTGGTTTATATTCCTGGCATTGGGCATTCTTATATTTTCGAAATAAACGATAGCGTAAACAGCGATGCGGCCAAAGCAACGTTGAAAGGATTTTACTACCAGCGGGCGTCAATGCCTTTGGATGAAAAATATGCAGGCAAGTGGCATCGTGGTATTGGGCATCCTGATAACGTAGTTTATATTCATCCTTCTGCGGCTACTTCGCAAAGGCATGCCGGAACTGTTATCTCAACGCCGGGCGGCTGGTACGATGCAGGCGACTATAATAAATACATTGTGAATTCAGGAATAACTATGGGTACTTTGCTATCTGCCTATGAAGATTTTCCAAATTATTTTGAGCAACTAAAAACAAACATCCCTGGGAGTGAAAGTGGAGTACCCGATATTTTAAATGAAGCCATTTATAATCTCCGCTGGATGATTACTATGCAGGACCCCAACGACGGGGGCGTTTATAACAAATGTACAAATGCGGTTTTTGATCCTTTTGTAATGGCTGGAGTTACAAAAGCCCCAAGATATGTTGTTCAAAAAGGTACTGGTGCTGCACTGGATTTTGCTGCAGTAACGGCACAGGCTAGCCGCATTTTAAAAAAATATGAAAATCAATTGCCCGGCCTATCTGATAGTTGTTTGAATGCCTCACAAAAAGCCTGGCAATGGGCTTTACGCAATCCTGACCTGGCGTATAACCAACAAGCTATGAATGAAAAATATAAACCAGCGATTGTAACCGGAGGTTATGGTGACAAAAAATTTAACGATGAATGGTTTTGGGCGGCATCAGAGCTATATATAACGACTAAGGATAAACGATTTTATGATACATTGAACAATCATATGAATGACAGCGTTTCACTTCCTTCCTGGAGCAATGTAGGCATGTTGGGTTATTATTCATTGCTGCGTTTAAGTAAAGAACTTCCTTCATTTCCTGCAAAACAAATTGCTTTAATGAAAGAAAAAATTTTGAGCATTGCAAATACTTATAAGGCAAAATCTTATACCAATGCATTTGGTACCGTAATGGGGCAAACCGTTAGGGATTATAACTGGGGCGGCAATTCAACTGCGGCTAATGAAGGCATATTATTAATTAATGCGTACCAACTTAGCGGTGATAAAAAATATCTTGATTTTGCTTTATCGAACCTGGATTATTTGCTCGGGCGCAACGCAACTGGATATTGTTTTATAACCGGCATCGGAAGCAAGTCACCAATGTTTCCACACCACCGGCAGTCAACAGCAGATGGCATTACCGATCCTGTCCCCGGGCTTGTGGTTGGGGGACCTAATCCGGGAATGCAGGATAGATGTACCTATGAATTCACGGAACCGGAAACGGCCTATTCCGATGTGGTATGTTCATATGCCTCCAACGAAATTGCTATTAACTGGAACGCACCCGTAGTATATTTAGCAAACGCGATTGAGGCGCTACAGAAAATAGCGGGATACTCTAAAAAATGAAGAATTGAAAAGCGCATTATAAAATATAATTTCAATTATGAATTGTTGGCAACAAAAAAAAATTCTAATTTATAACTTTAAAAAGATCAAAATACATTTAGCACCGGGCGGTGGATTTGCTGCAAGAATAACGGCTGTTGAATAAAAAAATAGAGAAATTTTTGCTTTAGATATGAATCAAAAATACCAAAAAAAGTTATTGGCTCTTATTGAAATTTTAATAAACAACGCCAGCTTGTTGCAGAATCTCCTCCATAATTTTACTGATCAGTAATGTTATTTTATGCGGCATTTTATTGCTTTCAATAAGTCCATTGTTAAGACAATGTGTAACTTCTTTTATTTCGTGTTCAAAGCCACTCGAAAAATGAGGCATCGAAAAATTTTCAGTTTTGCCATCGTTTAAAAGGATTGAAAAGCTGGTTGCCTTAAACCAGGGATTATCTATTTTGATCCGGCCTTTCGTGCCAATAATTTCAGCTTCTATTGGTGTGTTGAAAG
>JBBRSV010000193.1:0-4910 GCA_038245055.1 Chitinophagales bacterium
ACTAATCTATGCCGCTCACCTTGTTTTAATATCACGATTTCCTCCTTCTTTTTAGGCTGCAGTTCAGTCTCCTCGTCGGTGTCGCTAATTACAACTCCCGCTTCACCGTAAATTACTTTCCACACTTCAGCACGACGGTGGTGATATTGCCAGCTTAGTCTTTTATTGCTTTCGACAATAAGGATTTTCGGGCTTATTCTTCCGGCCGCTTTTTGATTGGCTTCGGGGACATCTCTAAAAAAGAAGTCGATAAATTTTGCAGACTGCGATTCATCAATTACAAAAAAGCCTCCCCAGGGCCGGCTTTCATCGCTATTGGTAATTTTGAATCCTTCTGATTCGAGGAAAAGCATTACTTTTTCAAAGACGATTTTCTTACCTGAATCAGGTTTTATTTCTAAATTCATTGGTTTATATAACGGTTATGCATAAACGAAATTATCTCCCCATATAGATCATCAAAATTTGAACGTCACTAGGGTTGACGCCACTAATCCTGCTCGCTTGCCCCAGGGTTTGCGGTTTTATTTTATTAAATTTTTGCCTCGATTCATTTGAAAGTGAGGCGATCTTATCGTAATTAAAATTGTCAGGAATTACCTGGTTTTCAAGTGTGCTCATCTTTCTAACCATCTCCTCTTCCTTCTTTAAATAAACATCGTATTTAATATCGATCTCTGCTTGTTCGAGCGCTTCTTTCGAAAAATTACACAAAAGTTTATTTAACGTCGGGAGATATGAAATTATTTCCTGCAAATTTAGTCCGGGTCGTAAGAGCAACTGATTAAGCTTTACTTTTTGAGAAACAGTGGCTGATTCTTTGGAATCAAGGAAATCATTGATCTCATCTGGCTCTAGTTTAAATTCAGCTAATATCTTAAAAATTTGTACAATTTGCTCTTTTTTCCGGATAACCTTATCCATCCTGCTTTTAGATGCTAATCCGAGACGAAAACTTTTTTCAGTCAACCGAAGGTCAGCATTGTCTTGCCTTAAAAGTGTACGAAATTCCGCGCGGCTTGTAAACATTCTATATGGCTCATCGGTTCCCTTGCTTATGAGATCATCGATCAATACCCCGATATACGCTTCGTTTCTTTTCAGGACTACAGGTTCTTGATTACTAATAGCCTGATGCGCGTTTATTCCTGCCATTAATCCCTGGCAGGCAGCTTCTTCGTAACCCGTAGTTCCATTGATTTGCCCGGCGAAAAACAAGTTTTTTATTAATTTAGTTTCAAGGCTAAGTTTTAACTGCGTTGGCGGGAAAAAATCATACTCAATTGCATAGCCCGGGCGGAACATCTTGCAATTTTCCAATCCTGGGATTTTTCTCAGCGCTTTTAACTGAATTTCTTCGGGTAGCGACGACGAAAACCCATTTAAATAAACTTCGATAGTGTTCCAGCCCTCGGGTTCTATAAAAAGCTGGTGGCGTTCCCGCTCGGCGAACCGATTTATTTTGTCTTCAATACTAGGACAATATCTGGGCCCTCGCCCTTGAATTCTGCCCTGAAACATTGGACTGGCGTGAAAACCTGATTGCAAAATTTCATGAACTTCTGGATTGGTATAACTCATCCAACAACTGAGTTGTTTAAGAGGTTTGTTAGTATGAGTGTAAGAAAACCCTGTTATTGTTTCATCTCCCTTTTGTTCTTCCATTTTTGAGTAATCAAGCGATCTTCCATCTAATCTTGGCGGAGTTCCTGTTTTAAGTCGGTCGCTTTCAAAACCCCATTCAACAAGTTGTTCCGTAATGCCGGAAGAGGATTTCTCGGACATCCTCCCTCCTTTTAATTGCTTTTCACCGATGTGAATGATTCCGTTTAAGAAAGTTCCATTGGTAAGCACAACTGCTTTTGATTGTATTTCATTGCCTAGAGCCGTTTTGACCCCCTGTATTTGGCCTTCTTTTTTAAGCAAACCAATTACAGAATCCTGGTAAAAGTCAAGGTTTGGCGTGTTTTCCAACATCTGCCGCCACTTGGATGAGAATTCCTGCCGATCGCTTTGAGCCCTTGGGCTCCACATTGCAGGTCCTTTGCTTTTATTGAGCATGCGAAATTGAATCATACTCTCATCTGTTACAATTCCGGAATATCCACCCATTGCATCTATTTCCCTGACAATTTGGCCTTTAGCGATGCCGCCCATTGCAGGGTTGCAGCTCATTTGAGCCATATTTTGCATATTCATTGTAATAAGAAGGACTTTACTTCCCAAATTAGCTGCTGCTGCTGCCGCTTCACAGCCGGCATGTCCGGCTCCTACAACAATTACATCATATTCTGGAAACATTTTGCAAAAATACCTCAAATGAAAGGAGAGAGAAAATTTGTTTCACGTGGAACGTTTCACGTGGAACAATATAATGAAAGGTAGTGGTCCTCTTTTTGGCGCATTGTTCTTTTTTCTTGTGGGGTATGATCTGAGTAACCGCAGAGGTGTAAAACACCATGAATTATTACCCGAAGTAATTCGACTTGGTAGTCCACTCCAAAAACCACCGAATTTTCGTTAACTCTTTCTATACTTATATATATTTCAGAATAGACAGGTTCCTTCTCCTGAGAAAGCGTAAAAGTTAATATATCCGTATATGTATCGTGGTTCAAATATTTTTGATTTAAGGAATGCAAATAATCATCTTTGCAAAAAATAAATGAAACGGAATTAAAATCGACAAGTTCTTCTTTGAATATCGAAAAAAGAAATTGTCTCAGTTTTGGCCTATCCTTAATTTCAGGAGAAGCGCCATTATTATTAAAAAAAATTTGTGCCAAAATGTAAAATTTCTTAAAAACGTTTTAAGTACAAAGATGAATGATATATTTATGAGTATGATGAAGTTGAACTTATCGCAGGTTAAAGAAGGAACAAAAGTTAAAATTAGGTCATTTGAAAATGACGAAATTATCCTGAAACTTATGGAAATGGGTTGTTTGCCAGGAGAAGAAGTAACTGTTTGGAAAAAAGCGCCATTTGGAGATCCAATTTACATAATGGTAGCCGGTTATTCCCTCAGTCTCCGAATTGATGAGGCCGAAAAAATAAATGTGGAGTTAATATAAATTATTGCAAAACAAATAAATAGGTGAAAATTGGATTATATTTTGGTTCGTTTAACCCGGTACACGTTGGGCACCTCATTATTGCAAGCCATATCGCGTCAAATACCTTGCTCTCACAAATCTGGTTTGTAATTTCCCCTCAAAATCCTTTAAAAAAGGCGGGCTCACTTTTAAACGAAAATCACCGTAAACAACTGATTGACCTTGCAATAGAAGGTGAAAAAAAAATCAAAACGTCAAATGTTGAATTTAAACTTCCGAAACCGTCGTATACAATAGACACCCTTACCTATTTATCAGAAAAATATCCACAACATCAATTTTCGATCATTATGGGCAGCGATAGCTTTAGTAATATAAAACGATGGAAAAATTTTGAAATCCTCTTGAAAAATTTTGAAATTTATATTTATGAGCGGCCAGGGTTTAAAGTGAATATAAAGGAATATCAAAATATTAAATTGCTCAACGCTCCGATGTTGGAAATTTCGAGTACGCATATCCGTGAGTTGATACATTTAAAGAAGTCTATACGGTTTTTAGTTCCCGATGTGGTGAAAGACGAAATCGAACGCCACCAATATTATAGTCATGTTTAAAAAATCAGACCAAGAATAAGACATCCAAAAACAATGTACGGTGAACGCAATTTCGTGAGATTTAAAAGCAAAAAAGTCCCCAGGATCACCAAAATATTTATGAAGCTGATTGTATTGAGCGCAGTAATACTAATGTCTTTTAGCAGATAAAGAAATGCAGCCCACATAATTCCGACAACGACTGCATTTATTCCTTCTAGCGCACGAAACACAACAACATACTTTTTAAGATTATGCCACACAGGATAAAAGAATAAGACCAATAAGGCACTCGGAAGAAATATGCCGATGCACCCTATTATGCAACCGAGTAGTTGCATTTCTTTGCCCTGGTCACGCAAAACCATTCCGCCGGTATAGGATGCCACAGAAAAAACAGGTCCGGGAATAGCCCTTACGAGGCCCCAACCCGTAAGATATTCTTCCTTGGTTAAATACTTGGTTTTTTCCCTCACAACATATTGCTCATACATCATGGGCATAAGTACATCGCCACCACCAAAAACAAGACTGCCGAAACGGTAAATATTTTCCGTAAAGTTGAACGCGCGTTTATGTTGCCAATTATGAGTTCGCGCCGTTTCACTAAAAAAACCTACTATAATAAATAATAGAACAAAAAGCCAAATATTTGTCCACTTAATCTGTTTCGGCCTTATCGCCTCCTTTTCCGGTATTCTGCGGTTGCTGAAATTGGTTACAACGCCTCCCAAAATGATAAGAATTGGAAAAACCCAGGGAGTTTTAAATAAGAGATAGGTTGTAAATAATCCCACAACCATAATAACCGATGTTATGGTACTTTTTATGGAAAATTTATACATCCTATAGGCTGCAAATGCAATAAAACCTACCGCCATCGGCTGAACGTACTTAAATACATTAAGGCTTACATGAAAAGTATTTATATAATGAACGAGGAAAGAAAAAGAGCCCATTAAAATACTTGCCGGTAAAATCCAAATGATTAATGTGAGAACAGCCAAAGGAACACCGCCGCGTTTATATCCTATTAAAGTAATGGTTTGCGTGGATGTGGCCCCTGGAAGCAATTGGCAAAAAGCAACATATTCTATCAGTTCTTCTTTAGTAATATCTCTTCGCCGGTCAACAAAAGTTTTCATCATCATACCAAAATGCCCCTGGGGACCACCAAAAGCGGATAAAGTATATGAAAAAACTGCTTTTAAAAAGGGAACATGCCTGAACAAGACCATCTGAAATCAATGAGATAAAA
>JBBRSV010000194.1:0-4741 GCA_038245055.1 Chitinophagales bacterium
ATAATTTTAGTATCAATTGGATTGATCCATAGATTTTGATAATCGTCACCTCCGGGAGCGCCACGTATGCCTTTCCATTTTTTTCCTCCATCAACAGATTTCCAAACCACAATACTGGTGGTGTACAATGTTTCAGGATCTTTCGGATCTACCATAATTTCAGGTACATCACCGCCGCCAATACGTGCTTGTGGGCGCCCGTCATCTGTTACTTCCTTCCAACTTTCGCCTCCATCTTCCGAGCGGAAAAGCCCCATTCCACTGCCAGTGCCATATTCATTCGTTTCGGTTGTGCCTACCGTTATATAAATAATATTTGAAGATGAAGGAGCAATTGCAATGTGTGTCTGGACCATATCATGAGGTAAATTTGCCGAAAGTTTTTTCCAGGTATTTCCTCCATCTGTTGATTTAAAAATGCCGCCCTTTGTGCCGGACCATTCTCCATTTTCCCATGGTCCTTCTCGAGATTCCCAAAGCGTTGCATAAATGATATCAGGGTTGTTTGGATCAATATCAACATCGTCCCCACCTGTATTTTCATCAATATAAAAAACCTTTTCAAAAGTCTTACCACCATCAACGGATCTAAAAATCCCCCGCTCTTCATTCGGCCCATAAGGATGCCCTAATACTGCAACAAATAACCTGTCCGGATTTTTTGGATCAATTGAAATCTTAGGAATTTGCTGGCCATCCCTGAGTCCAAGATGCATCCACGATTTACCGGCATCAACTGATTTATACATGCCATTGCCCGTCGAAAGATCCGGGCGATGTAATCCTTCCCCACTTCCAACATAAATAATATCCGGGTTAGAAGGAGCCACAGCTATTGTGCCAATTGAGCCGGTATTTTCGTCATCAAAAATAGGTAACCACGTTCTGCCATAGTCCGTTGTTTTCCATACACCTCCATTATTTACGCCGATATAAAATACGTTAGGCTGTTGCGGAACACCTGCAGCGCCAACGGTTCTTCCACCACGGTATGGCCCGATGCTTCGCCACTTCATACTGTTGTAAAATGAAGGATCGTAAGGTTGAGCTTGCAGTAAATTGGAAGCAAATAAAATAAGCAGGACAAATAATGATTGATTCTTAGAAAAAGTTATTTTCATTTATTGCACAGAATTATAAGGAATGAATAAAGCACCCAAGGTAGCAAGAAATGCTTAAGTAGATTGAATAGAAAAGTAGAAACTGAATAATATAAATTATAAAATATTGAAGAAATTTAATAAAACGAATTAAGCACTTAATTCTTCAAACGCTGCCTGCAAAGGTCTTTGAACGCCGTCGCCTTTCCACTCTGGCGAGCCTGGTATTTCTGTCGCTTTTAATATTTCTTCTTTATTTTTTCCTGCTTTCATTTCACTGCCTACAAATTTTAAAAGATTACCCAGGTAATCCTGAAAGGCGACGAGATCCTGCTTCGGTCCGGTAACATCATAGCCATCTGCGGCATGTCCATAAATAAACTTTGTTTCGTTGTTAAATTTTTTCATCGCCGTATCTAAAACATTTATCCAGCTTTGAATATTAGCCCCTGCCGTTCTATCAATAAATGGATGCCGGCGGTTAAATACCAAATCGCCCATGTGAACAATATTCGCCTGCTGTAAATGTATCATTGCGTCCCCGTTAGTATGGCCTGCGCCAAAATAATGTAAAGCAATTTTTTCCTTTCCTGCGCTTTCTTCCCACACTTTTCCAAAGGTGACGTTGGGATAATATTGTTTGTCTTCTGTCTTATTTGCGATAGCTACATTCTTTTGATTGACTAACGAATTTTCATGAGCAAGCACTCTTGAGACAATGCCTTTAAAAGCGATATTTCCGGAAGTATGATCTCCATGATGATGCGTGTTTATCAACAAACGAAACGGCTGGCCATTTCTTTTTTTCAGCTCCTCAATCAGGTGTGGCGCAGTATCAGGAAACTGTGCGTCAACAACGGTTATGCCATCTTTTGAAAAATGAAAAGCAATGGTTCCTCCTTTTTCAGTGAAGATTCCAATATCATTTGTGAGCATGGTAATTTTCCATGGATCATCGGTAAAAAAACTTAAAAATTTTTTATGGCCAATTGATAAGGCTCCAAGAGTAAAAGCAGAATTTTGAATAAATGAACGGCGATGCATGGTTTTTATCTTTTAAACAATTTACAAAAAAGTCTATTGAATTGTTGCTTTCGTCAATTTATTAATGAAATTTTTTAAAAATTTAAGTAACACCGCAGGTAATTTTTATAAAAAATAGTTTGACTTAAGAAATTACACTTCAATAGAAACTATTCCTGTTTTTTTTCCTTTTCATTTACAATTTTCATTTCAATCCTTCTGTCGGGAATAAGCCAAATGCCAGCAACGGCTGCATAAAGAAATAGGCTGATAGATGGATTGAAAAATGCAATTGCAATAGCAACAACGTATATGACTACCGACATCATTCCCTTTTTATCTTTACCAATTGCGCGGGCAAGTGTGGAGTTTTTACCATGCAGCTTTATAAGAGCCTGAGCTAAGATATAATAGGCAACTCCTGACATTGCCAAAGCAACGCCATAGATAATTACGGGCCATTTGGTAAAATTATTTTCGCCCATCCAGCCAGATGCGAAAGGCACTAATGAGAGCCAAAAAAGTAAATGCATATTTGCCCATAATATAGATCCGTTTACATGATCAACAATGTACATCATATGGTGGTGATTGTTCCAGTAAATTCCGATATAGATGAAGCTGAGTATGTAACTTAAAAAAATTGGCAATAATGGTTTTAGGGAATGTAAATCATCGCCTTGAGGAATTTTCATTTCCAAAAGCATTACAGTAATTATAATTGCAAGAACACCATCACTAAAGGCCTGCAATCTTTCTGTTCCCATAAAATTTTATTAAGATAATTTGTCGCTAACTTCAAAGCAATATAAAAACAATTAGGAAAGGATTATCAAAAATAATACGCGATTACCATTCTCTATTGATTTCGCCATTTAAAATTTCCATAATAAAGAGATGCTTGTTTTCGTAATAGTCGGGTACGCTGTTTTGCTTAGAAGAATATACAGGTTGAAAATTAAAATCGTGGTAAACAGTAAGGTCGCGATCATTTATATGCGACATAAAATCTGTTGAATCTTTAAGAAGAAGATTAGTAAAATAGTACGTTAATTCAAAGCCTTTATAGGCCATGTCTGATGGCTTCGCTCTATAGAGTTGAAAATATTTTTGAATTAATAAGCTGTCAAATCCATTGTCCTTTGCATCAAAATGTGGTGTGGTAAATCTTATAGGAAAATCCTTATACGCATCTTTATTTAAAAGACTTTTAAAGCCATCCCAATTGGGCATTCCTATTAAAGTTAATGGATGTTTTTTTTGAATAGGGTAACAGGCATCTGCTAAATTTTTTGCGAAGGCTTCGTCAAGGCTTGCGCCTATTATTACAGAAGGTTGAGTGCTATCGATCCTGTTTAATAAACTATAAGTTGAAATGGTGCTGTCTATCATTATTGTTTTAATATTCAATAATGGTTTTCCCTCAACTATATTTATGTTTCTGAAATAATTATCGATCCTGTCATCTCCTTTTCTTTTAATAATATAAATTCTATCGGTGCCATGTTTCTGAAGCAGGTAACTGAATATACCTTCGCAATGAGCCTTTAATGTTGAGTTTACAATAATCAAAAACGGATCGCCTTTTATGCCGCCATCATTTGGATAAGTTGCTGATACAAATGGAATATTTTTTTGAAATGCAAACAGTGCGAGCTCGTGATAAGCCGGTTCTTTTACCGATCCAATAACCAGGTCGACGTTGTTGAGCTTATAGTTTTTTACAAGCCACGATATGGGCTGAGTGAATGATTTAGAATCATAGATATTTACTTCAACCTGTTTTCCATTTAAATTAAAAGTATCTAATGCAATGCGTGCTCCCTGTACAAACTCAACAGCCGGCATTATAAATTTAGGAATAGACTTGCCTGTTTTTAAATCGCCGTTTGCAAAAACGGAATCAAGATAGAGCGGTGCAAATATGGCAACTTTATAAACCTTTGGCGGAGTAGTAAAAGTGTTTTGTGCAAATGAACCATGAATCGCAAACGACAGCAGCAAAAAAAATAACGGACCTTTTGTTTTATTCATATAAAAATTTCAAACACGATTTAGTAAATCAGGCTAAATATTTAGAAGCCTGGTTTTTATTCCCACTCAATTGTTGCGGGAGGTTTACTGCTTATATCATATACGACCCTGTTAATTCCTCTTACGTTATTAATAATTTCATTGGACACATACGCCAAAAATTCATAGGGAAGGTGCGCCCAATCTGCGGTCATTCCATCAACTGAGGTAACTGCTCTTAATGCAACGGTAAATTCATACGTTCTCTCATCGCCCATTACCCCAACGCTTTTTACAGGAAGTAAGATTGCCCCAGCCTGCCAAACAGTTGCATACAAATCATACTTTATTAAAGCATTGACATATATGGCATCCGCTTGTTGCAACAATTGTACCTTTTCTTCGGTCACCTCGCCTAAAATTCTTATGGCCAGGCCGGGGCCGGGAAAAGGATGGCGGTTCAACAGAGCCGCAGGTAATCCCAGTTCAGCACCCACTCTTCTTACTTCATCTTTAAATAAAGAACGCAGTGGTTCTACAAGCTTCAGTTTCATATAATCAGGCAGGCCGCCAACGTTGTGGTGCGATTTAATTGTTTGCGACGG
>JBBRSV010000195.1:0-4594 GCA_038245055.1 Chitinophagales bacterium
GGCTGCCGCATCCCCAGCATGATTTTTTTTGACATAATAGTTGAAATTGAAAAGGGTTTCAATTTACTTCATTGAAACCCTTACCGGAATTATATCTCAAAAGATTTTACCAACTATTTTTGTCCTCTTTGTCTTTTATTTAGAAAGGCAGTGAGCGTATCGTCAAAACATAAGGAATGAATTAATGTATATTTCCTTTTTCAATTTGCCAGGATAAATCTTCTTAAAAAATTAAGGGCAATAAAACTTGTCACCTCAATATTTCTTTCCCTGTTAAAGCGCAGGCTTATTTTTTGCGTTTGATGATTATTTTTATTTCCAACTGCAATCCATACAGTACCTACCGGCTTATCTTGTGTACCGCCGCCAGGACCCATAATACCGGAAACAGCAATACCATAATCTGTTTTTAGTTTTGCTAATAATCCGCTAAGCATTTCTGTTACCGTTTGCTCGCTTACCGCTCCGTTAGTAGTTAAGGTATTTTCACTCACGTTTAATAATGTCTCTTTAATATTATAAGAGTAACTGATGATGCTTCCTTCATAGTAATCTGATGAACCGGGAACTAATGTTAGACAATGCGCGATGTAGCCGCCAGTGCAACTCTCTGCGGTAGAAACCGTTTTGTTCCGGGCCTTTAATAATTTCCCCAGAACTACCGGCATACTTTCGTCTACGTCAGTCACCAGGTAGTCTTTTGTAGCAATTTTTAATTCTTCAAAATATTTGCTGATTTCATTTTCGATCTGCGTTCGATCAAAGCCTGTCGTTGACAAGCGAAGTCGTACCATTCCATAATTTGGCAGGTAAGCAAGCTTGATATTTTTAGGTAGCGATTCTTCAAAGTCTTTTATAATTTCTGCCAGGGCTGACTCTCCAATACCAACTGTGAGGATGGTACGATGTACTATTGCAGGCAATTCAAAACTCTTTTTTAATAATGGAATTACCGACTCTTCCACCATTCCTTTCATTTCGTAAGGCACTCCGGGCATGCTTATATAAATTGTTTTACCCTTGCGAAAGATCATGCCTGGGGCAGAGCCTCTTTTATTTTGGATGACCTCGCATACATCCGGAACTTCAGCTTGCTGACGATTAATCTCTGACACAGGCCGCTTAAATATTTTTTCAAAAAGATAGGTTACGTTGTCAAGTGCCTCTTTATTCAAAATCATTTTGCCTTCAAAATATTCGGCCAACACTATTTTGGTAATGTCATCGGAAGTGGGGCCGAGCCCGCCGGTTATAAGTATTATTTCGGATCTTGCGCTTTCTTCATCTAAAATTTTGATGATTTCATTGCGGCTATCGCCAACGGCTATGCGACGTTTTACGGCAATTCCTGCATTATTAAGTTGCTGCGCAATCCATGAGCTGTTGGTATCAATCACTTGGCCAATCAACAATTCATCTCCTATCGTTATTATGCTTGCTTGTACATTATTCATTAAGCAAAATTAAGATAGCAAATCAAGAATACCATTTTCAGTATTTATCATTTAATCTTTAGATTTGATTTATAAAAATCGCCTTTTGAAAAAAATATTCATTTTATTTTTCGCTTTCATGTGGGTACATGTAACCGCTCAGGATGTAAGAAGCGCTTTTAATAATGCATATAAAAAGTTTGCAGCTGATGGTAAATTTAAGCATGCATCAATAGGGTTATTAGTTCTAAATAACACAACCGGCCAAACCATCACAAATGTAAATGCAGAAGTAGGCCTTGCACCCGCCAGTTGCCAGAAAGTTATTACGGCTACAACATCATACGAACTACTTGGTCAAAATTATTCTTATAAAACTACCTTAGGCTTTACGGGGAAAATTGTAAATGGAGTTCTTAACGGCGACGTTATAATTAAGGGCAGCGGCGATCCTACGCTAGGAAGCTGGAGGTATGAGGAAACCGCTGAAGAGGTTGTATTGTCGGAATTTAAAAAGGCTATATCACGGCAAGGCATAAACGAAATTAAGGGCCATGTATATGCTGATGAAAGTTTGTGGCAGGGAGAAGTAATTCCCGGCGGATGGATTTGGGAAGACGTGGGAAATTATTATGGAGCGGGAGCAAGGGCGCTTAACTGGCGTGAAAATCAATATGATTTAATTTTAAAATCAGGCACCAGCATTGGGGATACAGTTGAGATTGTTGGCACAAAACCCGATTTTGTAGAAGGGCTTCATTTGAAATTAATGGCGACTTCAGCAAAGAAGGGTAGTGGTGACAACTCCTATATTTATATTCCATTGTTTGATAAATTTGGTTACGTACGAGGCACAATTCCCATAAATGAAAACTTATTTAACGTATCGGGTTCCATGCCACAGCCAGCGAAACAATTAGCAATTTCCGTTGAGGCTTTATTAAAGAAATCCACTGCAGAAAATATTGACAACGATCATCCTAAAGAGCCGCCGGTTGCCAAACCAGTTACTATAATTTTCACACATAATTCCCCGCCGCTTGATAGTATTGTTTTTTGGTTTTTAAAAAGGAGCATTAATTTATATGGCGAAGCCCTGATCAAAACACTTGCATCTCAACTTACAAAAACCGGAGACACCGATAGTGGTGTAAGCGTTATTAAAAAATTCTGGAGCACGCATGGTATTGATCCGGCTTCGGTGAATATTATTGATGGCAGTGGCCTTTCGCCGGCTAACAGGGTAACGGTATCTGCATTGGTGCAGGTAATGCAGTTCGCAAAAAAACAAAAGTGGTTCCCGTCATTTTATAATGCGTTGCCAGAAATAAATGGAATAAAAATGAAAAGTGGTTCCATTGGAGGGGTTGTATCTTACACCGGTTATATTAAAAGTAAAAACGGTAACGATTATACATTCTCATTCATTGTAAATAATTATGAGGGTGATGCAAATGAAGTGAGAAAAAAAATGTGGGCGTTGCTTGATATATTAAAGTAGATAATCAGATTTCTATAAATTTTAAAACATAAATAGTATGCAGGTTCAAAATTATCAAAAACATTCCCGGTACGTTCCCTTGTACCATTTTATCACTTCCACTATTATAATCTTGTGCCTTGCCGGCGCTGCGTGGAACCTTGTTAGAGCGTATCAAAATCAATCCGGAAGATTAGTGGCGGCTATCATTTTTGGACTTAGCTATGCTGGCTTGATAACGCTTTGGTATGCACGAAGTTTCGCGATTGTTGCGCAGGACAGAGCAATACGCGCGGAAGAAAATTTGCGCCATTTTGCTCTTTCCGGAAAATTAATTGACAAGCGTTTGCGCATGTCACAAATTATAGCTTTGCGGTTTGCGGATGATGCAGAATTTTTACCTTTAGCTGAAAAGGCGGCAACTGAAAACATGACTGCTGATGCGATTAAAAAATCTATTGTAAGCTGGAAAGCAGACTACAACAGGGCGTAACATTAATTTGTTTCAGTTTTTGTTTTTTTTGAAAAAACCAATGCCCGATCTGCCTTGTGCAATATCCACATCGATATCATCAACCAAAGAATGCTCAGGCAAAAGCCTGCGACAACATCGCTTGGATAATGCACCCTAAGGTAAACCCTGCTGAAGGCAATGGTTGCAGCAAAAAGTACGAGTACAATTGCAATAAAAACCTTCCAACCGGTTTGAATTTTTGCTTCCCATAAAATATAAATAAGCAATCCAAAAAAAGTAAAGGATGAAAATGAATGTCCGCTTGGAAAGCTAAATCCTGTTACGTTACTTATGAGCGGATCAAGCGGACGGTGCCGCCTGAAAATATCTTTAAATAAAAAAAGTATTCCTGTGCTGCTTAGCCCGACCATAGTAATATCAACGGCAAGCCTTGCCTTTTTTCTAATAAGAAAATATAAAATAAGTACGATATATGCCGGAAACAAAAACGATGACGACCCAAAAAATGTAACGCCCGTCATTATTTTCGTAAATGAATCTGTTTGAAAAGACTGGATAAAAGAGGAGATACTTTGATCGAATGCATTTTCATGTTCTAAAACTATTTCATCTGCTATTGCCACGAAAACGAATAGCGTTATTAGGAACATTACCAGTGCAAGAATAAATCTAAGGGTGATCCAACTGGCTTTCTTTTTTCCCGGAGTTTCATCCAGTTTTGCGTCAATGTTATTTTCCATAGTTCAACTTCGAAATGAATAATTAATCTTAAAACTACATATTCTCTTTCGAATAATAGTCAGGTTATGATAATTACAGAATTGAGTGATCTGATTATTTAATCTGGAATTTTTTTCCTTTACAAATACGGCGTTAAAATATAACTGATGAATTGTTTATAAATGCAAACAAATTTTGGAAGAACTGTTTCGCAACCTTATTTTTGCGCCGGAGAGTTGGCAGAGCGGTCGATTGCGGCAGTCTTGAAAACTGTTGAGGTGCAAGCCTCCTGGGGTTCGAATCCCTAACTCTCCGCAGATTATATTGATAATCATTAACTTGTGAATGTTATAATAAACCGCCATCAATTATACTAATATAAATAATTAGTTGTATCTTAGGTTTCTAAAATTTGAGATATGCGTTCCTTACAAATTGCTGCTCATTTTACAAATGCTGCGGTTCAAAGCAAATTATCAGCAAGCA
>JBBRSV010000196.1:0-4528 GCA_038245055.1 Chitinophagales bacterium
AAATCTCCCCAGAACTTAATGAAGTCCGCTTCAACTGATAAGACAAAGATGAATAACTAAACTCAAAACGTAAAACACAGTCATCTTATCCAACTGTGGATAACGTAAAAAAGAGTCAACCGTTTTCAGGACGGTGCAAACATTTAAACACCACGTAAAAAATTCGGCATTTTGTTTAAAGCACTTTCTATAATTATCATTTCTTCAGCGACTCTACTTAGTTCATGGATTGAATTTGGCATTGGCAATAAATTATCAATACAGTTTCCGACAACACCTAAAATGGAAACAATTTTGACCGATTACATTATTTACTCTTCAAAAAATTCTAACTGTGATTTTGAAGTTCATAATGACAAATATCCTGAACCTGTATTCCCTAAGACAAAAATAGAAAGTTCTATATTATTCGAACAAAGTATCAAAAAATTAAAGGAAAGAGGTGTATTTATTAGTTCAAAAAAAATTAGTGTTGGAAAAATAAACGGAATAGAAATAAAAAGTTATTTTACCCCAACTCAAAGTGTCAAACTCATTCAAATTGAGAGGACATTTTTTTTAAATTATAGGATTTATACTTTGCACTGTGTTTTTAAAACAAAAAATAGTTCTGCTTGCGAAAAAGACTGTTCAAAATTTTTCACATCGTTAAAGTTTGCGAGTTGAGTATGCTTCGCACAATAACTAAGGTTTCGTTTTGCCCAACGGGCAAGAAATGAAACCGATGTTGAACGAAACCGGTAAATTTTTAAAAGCCTATGGAGTTGTTGTACTGTTTTGGTTTGCAAAAAGAAGCTGCAGGAGATACGGTTTTTTGTAAGCGTGTTTAAGCGGGCACTAATTGCTTCATTTTAGCGTTATTTTTCTCCTTGGTTGGCGTTACTGCTAAAAATAAAAAACTGTAAACTATACAGATGCCGTTGCTGTGCGTCTCGCCAGCAGCCGAAGCGTTAACCATTTTAGTGTTTGCATTGCCCTTATGCAGCATTACAGTGCCAACAAAATAGTGTAAATTTGAGAATCTAAATTTTAAGTTATGGAAACACGGGTAATAAATATAGATCCTGAAATTTTAGGTGGAACTCCAGTTTTTTTTGGAACGAGGGTTCCAATAAAAAATCTTTTCGATTATTTGGAAACGGGTGACACCATAGAGATTTTTCTTGAAGACTTTGAAGGGGTAAGCAGGAATCAGGTTATACGGATTCTTGAAATGTCGCAGAAGTTAATTGAAACATCATCAAATATTCTCAATGAAAATATTGCTTGACGAATGCGTTACCAAACGCTTAAAAATATATATAGAAGAATTTGAAGTTTTTACAGTTAGAGAATTGGAGTTAAGCGGTATTAAAAATGGCAAACTGATGGCCTATTGTGTAGAAAATAAATTTGACATTTTACTTACTATTGATAAAAACCTGATTCACCAGCAGAATCTTGACAAGTATCCGGTTACTATCGTTGTTCTTAATTGCTTTACAAGCAAAATTGCAGGGCCAAAAAAATCTCTTTTTTCTCAGCCCTGCAATAAGTACAATTATAAATATAACACTTAAAACTTGCCGGCAAAAGTTCCGCTGGTTACCGAAAGTGTGGTAGCGCTATTTAAATCTTTAACCACACATGTAAAAGTGCCTTCCACTTCTGCAGAGGTAAGTTTTGTGATGGTGCAGGTACCTGTTTGCGAACCATAGGTGATACCACTAACAGCACCGCTTGAACTGCTTAGCGTTAAAGTTGGCAAAATGGTTGCATTATTGGGTAACGAAAAATCGGCAACCAGGTTACCGCTTGCAGTGCTTGCACTTGCAGGTAACACCAACATCAGTGCAACAGTACGGGAATTAACACCGGTAACTTCGCTTGCCGATAAGGTAACATTACGCAACACTGCGTTGGTAAGGCTTTGGGCACTTGTAAGGGGCGTATTGCTGGCCGAAAAAGAAGTGCCGCCTGCAAAACTTCCTGTGTTGCTGAAAGACATAGAAGACTTGCCCGAGCCAAGATTGCCGGAACCAGAACCAGGTGTGGTATCAGATTTTTTACAAGATGAGGTAATTGCTAATAAAGCCAACGACATCATAATAGGGAACGAAAATAATTTTTTCATTTTTTTTGAGTTTTAATTTAATGAAAGCCAAAAGTATATGTAATGATAATGTGTTTATATACCCACTACAGGGTATATTATGTTTCGTATTACCGGTTGGCTCTTTAAGCCGCCATTAATGGAAAAACCTGAACTTGCAGAACTAACACACGATGCTAAGGGAAATAAAATGAGGGCCAGGTAAAAAGGAACCTAAGTTTATGTAGCTTTAGTAAATCATAAACCAACTCAACATGCTTAAAAAAATAACCTTTATCGTCCTTTCATTTTTATTGGTAAGCGCTGCCTCTGCACAAAAAATAATGGGCTTTACCGAAACTGCTGCCGCTAAACAGATTGACTGGGAAAAGCAATTTGATGCACAGCTTAAAGCTCCCAATCAGGATGAGTATATGAAATTCCTCACTTCTCATCCGCATCATGTGGGCAGTCCGCAGGATAAGGCCAATGCAGAATACATGGCCGGCCTTTTTAAACAATGGGGCTATCAGACAAGTATCGAATCTTATTATGTATTGTTTCCCACACCAAAATTCAGGTCACTGGAGCTTACAGGTTCCAATCCATATAAAGCAAAATTAGAAGAGCCTGCAATTGCAGGAGATAAAACATCAGGACAAAAAGCAGAGCAACTTCCGCCATACAATGCATACTCTGCAGATGGTGATGTAACTGCCGAATTGGTTTTTGTAAACCGTGGTGTGCCTGCCGATTATGAAGAGCTTGACAGAAGAGGCATCAGCGTAAAAGGAAAAATTGTGATTGCAAAATACGGAGGTTCGTGGCGTGGTATAAAACCAAAAGTAGCAGCCGAGCATGGTGCCCTTGGCTGTATTATTTATTCCGATCCTGCTGATGATGGTTATGGCGTTGGCGATACTTATCCCGAAGGAGGTTACCGCCCAAAGAATGGTGTGCAGCGTGGTTCGGTGATGGATATGCCGGTGTATCCTGGTGATCCGTTAACGCCGGATGTGGGCGCTACCAAAGATGCCAAACGTTTGGATAGAAAGGATGCGGTTACCATCATGAAGATACCAGTGCTTCCAATATCCTGGGAGGATGCTGTTCCTTTATTACAATCATTAAAAGGAGAAGTGGTACCGGCAGCATGGCGTGGCGGATTGCCATTCGCTTATCATGTTGGTCCATCGGTTGATAAAGTACATCTTAAACTGGAGTTCAACTGGGATCAGAAACAATTATACGATGTGATTGCTAAATTACCCGGCAGCGATTTTCCGGATGAATGGGTAATTGCCGGTAACCATCACGACGGCTGGGTAAATGGTGCCGAAGACCCGATCAGTGGCATGGTAGCCGAACTGGAAGAAGCAAGAGCAATAAGTGAGTTGGTGAAGAAAGGATTTCGCCCCCGCCGCACAATTATTTTTTGTGCATGGGATGGAGAAGAACCTGCATTGCTTGGGTCAACCGAATGGACAGAAGATCACCAGCAGGAATTAAAAGAAAAAGCAGTGGCCTATATCAACACTGATGGTAATGGACGTGGATTTATCGGTGCAGGAGGTTCACATGTATTTGAACCATTCTTTAATGAGATTATGGAACAGGTAATTGATCCTGAAACAGGCGTTAGCATAAAAGAACGCAAATATGCACAGACGGTTGTAAATGCTGATGCAGCAAGCCGTGAAAAATTGCTCAGTAACAAGAATATGAAACTGGAAGCATTGGGCGCAGGCAGCGACTGGGGTGGTTTTTTGCAACATCTTGGTATCGCATCACTTAATCTGGGTTTTGGCGGAGAAAGCCAGGGTGGGCAATATCATTCCGTTTATGATTCTTATGATCATTTCACAAAATTCATTGATCCGGGTTTTCAATACGGTGTTACTTTATCAAAAACAACAGGCAGAACAGTAATGCGCCTTGCCAATGCTGATGTGCTGCCGATTGACTTCAGCAGTTTTTACAAAACAGTGAATGAGTACGCTTCAGAAATAAAAACAAACCTGGATAAAATGCGTACCGCAACAGCTGATGAAACTAAAATGCAGCAGGAAAAACTTTTTGACCTGGCGAAGGATCCCACTAAAGTGTATGCAGCGCCTTCGGCAAAAGATTTGGTTCCTTATTTAAATTTCAGTGAACTTGATAATGCATTGGTGGCGCTTAAAAACGCCAGTGAAGAATTTAAAACGCTGTATGCAAAAGGTATACAGTTGCCCACAGATAAACAGGCAAAACTTAATGATATTTTATATAAGGCTGAAAGAAGCCTGTTGCAGCAGAACGGCCTGCCACGCAGGTCCTGGTACCGGCACCAGATTTATGCACCGGGCTATTATACCGGCTATGGTGTAAAAACAATACCCGGCATACGTGAGGCTGTTGAACAACGTTTCTGGAAAGAAGCGCAGGATAATATTGCCATTGTTGCAAAGACAATAG
>JBBRSV010000197.1:0-4505 GCA_038245055.1 Chitinophagales bacterium
CTTAAAAACTGAGCCAGAAAAATACCAGGTCCTTTTATAGTTTTCATTATTGATTTATGTTTATTTGAGGAAAATCAGACAATAAAATCTGTCCATTTATTTTCAGACTGTCCGGACGCAACAACATTTTCAATAAATGCCATACCGCGAACGCCATCATCAGCACCGGGAAAATCCAGCATTTCCGTTGTAGGCTCTTTACCTTCCAATTTAGCTATTAAGGTTTGCGCAAAGTTGTGATAAATATTTCCGAAGGCTTCTAAATAACCTTCGGGATGGCCACCAGGAGTTCTGCAATTTTTTGTTGCGAAGCTGCTCAAGATATTTGGATAATTTGCCCCGGCCCGTAATATTTCTGCAGGTTTATCCAGCCATTTAACGAGCAAAGTATTTGGCTCCTGCTGCGCCCATTCTATTCCGCCCTTCTCCCCGTAAATTTTTATTTTTAAATTATTTTCTTCGCCGGCTGCAATTTGCGTAGCCGTTAAAACCCCCGATGCATTATTATCAAATTTTAATAAAACACTTCCATCATCATCGAGGTGTCGTCCTTCCACAACAATATTCAAATCAGCACACATCTTTGTAATTTTTAATCCGGAGATATATTCCGCAAGATGCGCAGCATGCGTTCCAATATCGCCCATTGCACCCGCCTTTCCCGATTTTTTTGGATCAGTTCTCCAGGCCGCCTGGGCATTACCCTCTCGCTCTGATAGTTTGCTCAGCCAACCCTGGCAATATTCAACATAAATTTTCCTGATCTTTCCTAAAGCACCTTCCTTCATCATGGCTCTCGCCTGCTTCACCATTGGGTATCCTGAATAAGTGTGCGTAAGACACAATTGTAATCCTGTTTCATCTACCTTCTTTTTTAATTCTTTCGCCTCTTCTAGTGTAAATGTCATGGGCTTTTCCACGACTACATTAAAACCATTTTCCAAAGCCATCATTGACGGGGCAAAATGTGCAAAGTTGGGCGTAACAATCGTAAAGAAATCAATGCGTTTATCTGCAGGCATTTTACTTTCCTTACTAATCATTTCTTCATAGGTAAGATAGATTCGGTCTTCCGGTAGAAACAATTCTTTTCCTGATGCTTTTGCTATTTCCGGGTTAATGCTTAAAGCACCGCAGGACAACTCAATAAGCCCGTCCATATTGGCTGCGATGCGATGTATAGCACCGATAAAAGCATCCTTGCCACCGCCCACCATTCCCATTCTTAGTTTTCTCATATTAAACAATTTTTGTGTTATTTATTTAAATAAATATACGGGCATGAAATATTTTTTCATAATAAATGGAAAAATATTTTAGCATAAAATTTTTTCTACTCTTAAAAATAGTACATTTAAACTTCGCATTACTAATCACCTAAAACGAGTTAATGAAATCTACGGTACGATTGCAGCTTTCGGTTATGATGTTTATTGAATTTTTTGTTTGGGGATCATGGTTTGTAACCCTGGGAACTTTCTTAGTAAACAATCTCCATGCTAACGGTGCCGAAACCGGCCAGGTTTTTTCTACACAATCATGGGGTGCTATAATTGCACCTTTTATTATTGGATTAATTGCCGACAGGTATTTTAATGCAGAAAAAATTCTTGGTGTTTTACATCTTTTTGGGGCAGCATTAATGTATCATATGTATAGTGTGGGAATTGTTACCGATGTATATCCTACATCATTTTTCTACTACTTATTAATATATATGATATTGTTTATGCCAACGCTCGCGCTGGTAAATTCAATTGCATTTAACCAAATGAATGATCCCGAAAAAGAATTTTCAAGTATAAGGGTTTGGGGCACTATCGGGTGGATCGTTGCGGGTTTACTGATTAGTCTTGTTTTTCTTTGGGATGCGGAAGCGAATGTAAAAGCTGGTTTAATGAGAAATACTTTTTTACTGGCGGCCATCGCTTCTCTTGTGCTGGGCTTGTTCAGTTTTACTTTACCAAAAACACCCCCAAAAGTAGCACCAGGTACCAAAGTGACGGTATCGGATATATTAGGATTAGATGCTTTAAAACTTCTAAAGAATAAAAACTTTTTAATATTTTTCATCGCCTCCATTCTGATCTGCATTCCTTTAGCGTTTTATTACCAGGTTGCCAACCAGTTTTTATCTAACATTGGCGTCACAAAACCTACTGGCAAAATGGCTATAGGCCAGGCTTCGGAAGTTCTTTTCTTATTAGCGCTGCCTTTCTTTTTCAAAAAGTTTGGATTTAAAAATACGATCCTTATAGGCATGCTTGCCTGGGCAATTCGGTATGCATTATTTGCTTATGGAAACGCCGGCGACTTAAGTTTTATGCTTATTATAGGAATTGCTCTGCATGGCGTATGTTATGATTTCTTTTTTGTGTCAGGACAGATCTACACAAATGCGAAAGCCGGCATAAAATATAAAAGCGCTGCACAGGGATTGATTACGTTAGCCACTTACGGTATTGGAATGCTTATAGGATTTAAAATTGCAGGCCTGATAACAGATGCTTATACAACCGCCGCCGGAACGTTTGACTGGAGAATGATTTGGATAATACCTGCAGGAATTGCATTTGTTGTTTTCCTTCTATTTGCAGTTTCCTTTAATGATAAAAATGAAATCCCTATCGCTGATCAAAGTTTAAAGATATAAAATGAGTTCAAAACAAAACAGGCGAACTGTTCTCAAGAATATTGCACTAGGTACCACTGCGGTTATTGCAGCACCCGCCATCTCCTTTGCAAAAAATTTTGAGGAAAAACAACTTTATAAATTGAAAGGCAATATCAATCACTCGGTTTCAAGATGGACCTTTGGCTTTCTATCGTTAGATGATCTTTGTAAAGCGGTTAAAGAAATTGGGTTTAATGCCATTGATCTTGTTGCACCAAAAGACTGGCCGACACTTCAGAGCCATGGCATTTATAGTTCAATGTGCTATACGGCTGGTAAAAACGATCTGTACAATGGTTTGGATAATCCAATTAACCATGAGCACCTGATAAATGAATACCTGGAAACCATTCCTATTATGGCAAAGGCCGGGTATAAAAACCTGATTTGCTTTAGCGGAAAGCGCGAAGGAATGGATGATGAAACGGGATGGAAAAATTGCCAAATCGCATTGGAAAAAATAGTACCTTTTGCTGAAAAAAATGGCGTTACAATGGTGATGGAACTGCTAAACAGCAAGATCGATCACAAAGATTATATGTGTAACCATGTGGAGTGGGGCGCTGAATTGTGCAAGCGGGTTGCTTCGGACAATTTCAAATTGCTGTTCGATATTTATCACATGCAAATCCAGGAAGGAGACATCATCAGGAATATCAGGGATTATCACCAATACATTGCCCACTATCATACCGGCGGCATTCCCGGAAGACATGAAATAAACGACACCCAGGAATTATATTATCCTGCCGTAATGAAGGCGATTGTAGAAACTGGTTATAAGGGATATGTAGCCCAGGAATTTATGCCTACTTATCCTGATAAGTTGGATTCATTAAAGGAAGCGATTAAAATTTGCGATGTGTAATTCTCCGTATGCATGATGAGAAGTCGCTCATTCAATTCACTTTCTAATGAAGCTTGAAAACGATTAAAAACTTAAAACTTAAAATAAATACAATCCTATGGCAGACAATACTTATGATGCAATAGTTATCGGTTCAGGAATTTCTGGAGGCTGGGCCGCTAAAGAATTAACGGAGAAAGGCCTGAAAACAATCATGCTTGAAAGAGGAGAAAATATCGAGCATGTAAAAGATTATGTAAACGCAACAAAAGGCTCGTGGGAATTTCCTCATCGCGGCGGCCGCACACAGGAAATGATTAAAACGCATCCTGTTCTGAAACGGGACTATCCACTTAGTGAGACGAATTTAAGCTGGTGGGTTGATGAACAAAAATCTCCCTACACAGAAGTTAAACGTATGGATTGGTTCAGAGGATATCATGTGGGAGGCAGATCCCTTTTATGGGGACGTCAGAGTTATCGCTGGAGCGATTTGAGTTTTGAAGCCAATGCAAAAGATGGTATTGCTATCGATTGGCCGATTCGCTATAAAGATGTTGAGCCCTGGTACACTTATGTTGAGAAGTTTGCTGGCATTAGTGGAGGAAAAGAAGGATTACCTCAACTGCCCGATGGTCATTTTTTACCAGCAATGGAAATGAATTGCGTGGAAAAAGATGTGCAGGCGCGCATCAACGATCATTATAAAAGCAAGCGGATGATCATGGGTCGCACAGCTAATATAACAGAGCCGTTGCCTGGGAGAACAAATTGTCAATACAGAAATAAATGTGCACTGGGTTGCCCTTTTGGCGGATATTTCAGCACGCAATCTTCCACATTACCCGCAGCAATGGCAACCAAAAAACTAACCGTGCGTCCATGGTCTATTGTTACAAAAATATTATACGATAAGGATTCTAAAAAAGCAACCGGGGTTGAAGTATTGGATGCAGAAACCAATAAAACCTTTCAATATTTTGC
>JBBRSV010000198.1:0-4442 GCA_038245055.1 Chitinophagales bacterium
AATTCACAACGTACGGGTAAATTTTTTTCAAAATATCTTTTTACTCAGCAAGTTGATGAAAGTGTAGAAAAAATAAGCTCACGGATTACGGTTTGGGATTGTTGCGCAGGCAGCGGGGGGAAATCAATTCTCGCTGTTGACACACTTAAAAATATTGAGCTAACGGTTACAGATAAACGCCCGGCTATTCTTCAAAATCTTAAAAAGAGATTCTTGGCTGCAGGAATAAAGAATTACGATGCTTTTGTTTCCGATCTTTCTGTTTCAGTCCCCCCTCCCTTGGAGGGGGTTAGGGGTAGGCAGGATCTTATAATCGCAGATGTTCCATGCTCCGGTTCCGGAACCTGGTCAAGAACTCCTGAACAGCTTAATTTTTTTAAGGAAAACGAAATAGAAAAATATGCTTTGCTTCAAAAAAATATCATAAGAAATATAATACCACACCTACAGGATAGAGGCATTCTCTTATATATTACCTGTTCGGTTTTTGAAAAAGAAAATGAGGAAAACGTTCATTATTTTTTGCAAAATTTTCAACTTAACTTATTACATAAGGAATACTTGAATGGATACGAGATGCAGGCGGATACTTTGTTTGTAGCTGTATTTGCTAAAAGCTAGATGGCATTGTCTTTTGAGATCTCCATTCATTTAACCTTATAATTTCAGGTAATGTACTGAAAAATAGTTGGTGGTTTTTTCAGAATAAAATCTTTTATTAGCGTCATTAATCTGAAGAGGAAACGGGCTCTGCTGGAGAGCAACCTGCCAGCAATAAGATTAATGCAAGACAATAAATCAATAGCAGTCATTTTTTTGGCTGCTATTTTGTTTATTATTGGATTGCCGTATGGTCTAAGAAAACTCACATGTTAGCCTTATTTCTGAAATAGATATACCATTTGATAAAGTTGATTCGGTTATTTTTTGTTAAGCCTCTGTGCAGGTCAAGATGGTTTTTCAAATGACCAAAATAAGATTAGATGCCATTGGTAGTTTTAGGAATATTGCTGTTATCTAAATAATGAAACATATTGGGTAATGCTCTTTTCATAGTGAAAAAGGAACGCCTGATCAATCTGTGTTTAAACCAATATCTGCCTGTTTCCATCTTGTAGGATTTTTCTTTTAGAAAGTCTTTAAATTTAGTTTCCCAGGCTAATAAACATTGTATCCAGTACAGTTTGTCATTGTGTGTTTCAATGCGATGTATCATCAAAACCAAAGGCCTTAATTCTTTACCTGCATCATAAGTTGGATTGGCTGTAAGCCACAACAGGCACATCCTTTGAATATGTACCAGGCATCGCTGCACTACAATGCCGGGCATTATTTTTTTGATGGCTTTAAGTGTGGCTTTATGGCCATCACAAGTAATACTGGCTATCTGTAATTCAAGATTTAGCAGGTTGAATAAATCTTCTTTTATTTCTTCATATCGCTCCCCATCCGAAAAACGAAACAGTTGTGTATAACTAATCAAATCATCCTGGTAACAGACTACACAAAATTTTTTAAAGTAAGTAGCATCTACTCTTAAATGAATATCATCATGGTGAATAATGGGTGTTACCGGAGCTCTGTTGAGGAAATAATAAAAGGTTTTTTGAAGCGTATCTTTTGATAAGCCACTATCCCTTTGAAGTGTCTTATAAATCTGTCTTTCTAATACCCACTTACGAAACCATACGAAGCGATTATGGATACGACGATCAGCATCATTATGAGTAAACAAAATGCCACAGCTTTTGCACTTAAATCTTTGCTTACCCGCTTGTTTACCCCCCATCCAATTACCGATAAACTACCGCAAGCCCAGCAGCGTTTTTTTTAGCTTTTTCATAAAGCAAAAAAAGTTTAGTGAAACCGGTTTCACTAAACTTCTCTCAAACCCTTACTCTGTATGAATTACAACTGATTTTACCAACTATTTTTCAGTATTATACCAAATTTCACGATAAAGATAAATTTGGTTTTATTTCATTCACCTCATTGAGGGCAACGGGAGAATAATAAATATATCCAGAATTAAATTGAAATGGCTATAATTTTTTATAAAGAATATTTGAGTTTTAAAATAAAATCACAACTTTTATTGCTTTATATCTAACCATATTTTAGTTGTTATTTATTAAAAATTTTATTATTTTATCATTGGTAAATTAAATACTTATGGCAAATACATATGAATTTGGGCTTGCAACCAAACAAAATCCGGTAGATACAGGTATTGAAAATGCAAGAAATACCTTAAAAGATTCTCTGCCGGAACACTTTGAAATTTCCGATGATGATTTTTCAACAGTTAGTAAAATTTTAAGAGAAATATGGGATGAAAACTTAGAAAGTAAAAAGATAAAAGAAGAATTCGCATCTCCTTTATTTGAGTTGGTCGCATTAACTCAATTTTACAGAATTCAAAATGGTGATGGGCTTTGGGATAAAGTGGAATTGGAGCGGTTAACTGATTCTATATGGGAGATAATAGAAAGATGGCTGAAACCTTCAACACCACAGAAATGAGCATTTCCAGATCCTATAATGAATACTCTAATGATACTTATTATTTGCGCCTGCTAATGCTTCAAAAATACGCCACCCGTTGCAAAATTGTAATGGGTGGGGCTACAGGATTGCTTTTTTTTTCTACAAGTGAGCTTATAGGTGATTTGTTGAAAATCATTGCTGTAATATTATTATTCATAATTATTGGTATTGGTTATTCAGCACTACTTGGTTTTGATGATGCTATAATAAACGTAGAGTATAAGTTAAAGAATAATGAAAAGATTAGTAATTCAAAAATATTTAAAAATGTTCCATGGCCTCATCATGATGAAATCAGGTACCAGGTTGCCGCCATACTCACCTTTTTAATGGCTGTTTTTTTAGTTATTAGCATGTGTGTAAAGTTTTCTCATCTCAAAAATAAATCACATAAAAGTTTAATTTCTTATAATCAAATGTTTGTTAGTTTTAAAATTGGCCCCTTTGTTCAGGGATACGACACTTTACAAAATGATTCTTTAGAATATAAGATTAATCAATTAAATGATTTGTTAACCAGGCCTGCCAGAAAATATACAGAGATAAATATTTATGGTGGCGTCGATTCCAGGCTCTTAAAAGGTAATTCAAAAAAAAAATTTGGTGATAACATAACCCTTTCCCAGGCAAGAGCCGAATGGGTTAAACAAAAAATATTAAGCTTTGGATGCCTGAATAAATTTTGTATGGTATTTACAAATATAAACGGAGCCAGAAAGTACGCAGAAAATTATTCAAATGAAGATTATGCAATAAACCGGTACGTAATTATAAATTGCAAATACCAGGATTCTACTTTGCAAATTATTCCTCCTGATTAAAAATTAAAATCGGCGTACCAGCATTCAAATATTTTCGCTGTGTAATTTTCCTTCTTTTTCGCAAGACCCATTTTACTCATGAGATAATATTTTTTTACTGTTTGTGTTATATATTTTTTTCAGGATTGCATCTGTAAGAGCCAGCCCATACAACGGCCAGTGATAATTAAAATAATCAAGGTCATAAAAGTGCTCATCTTCCGATTCTAATATGTGAAACGTTGTTTCATACATTTCCTTTTTCATGCCCATATCTGTTCCATAAACTATACGGTCGCTATATTTTTCTACAAAGCTGTGAACAAACCGGGGTATAGGTGCAAGTTCCCCATAGCGTGCAGCAACATCCGCATACAAGTTGGGATATTTATCAAAATAATCTCCCAAGTATGTTCAGGTCTGAACAACAATTAGCCAGATGGCAAGCAATAAACGTAGTTCCAGGATTATTCTTTACTGCATTTTCTAAACTATTAACCAATTGATCGTGATTCAAAATATTTTTTTTATTAAGATCAACATGCCATGTTGAGGCGTTCATTAATTCATCGTTTGTAGAGTCCGGATTCTCATACATCTATGTATCTTCTGCTACATGTATGCTGACGGGCATATGTAGTTGAGCACATCGCTAAGTATAGGTTGCAATCGTGGATCATCAATATGAATGCCATATCCGGGCGTTGGTAATGAATACAATTGGCCCAGCCCCTTATCACCAAGTTCTCCGACGCCCCTGGCTCCTTTTTTATAGCATCGTTCCAGTTCTGATAAGTCGCTTTTTTCCCGGCCCTCCTGGTTATAGCCAGTATAATCGAACTCGCACCAAATCTCAAACCTTTCTTTATACGGTGCGTATCTTTCAAGAACAGAATCAAAGCGTCGCCCTGTTGAATAAGAAAGAATGATTGTTTTTACTATTCTGGCCGCATCCATAGTTTTTATCCAATCTTTTCCGTCAGCATCAGATTTCGGGTAATTATGCGAATGAAAATCTACTACCGGGTATTTTGCTTTTTCAATTTTTATTTTAGGTATTTTATAAATGGAAACAGGCCTGTAATTTTTAAGAGT
>JBBRSV010000199.1:0-4363 GCA_038245055.1 Chitinophagales bacterium
AGTATGTGATAACTAATTGGATATAACGTATAGGATTACACGAAAAAATAAACAGACTTTATATTTTAAAATAAAAACAAATAACATGGCAACATTAAATTTTGCAGGCACCCAGGAAAATGTAGTGACCCGCGAAGAATTCCCCTTAGCGAAAGCGCAAGAGGTTTTGAAAGATGAAGTGGTAGCAGTAATTGGGTATGGCGTTCAGGGGCCCGGACAGGCACTTAATCAAAAAGAAAATGGTATCAACGTAATTGTTGGACAGCGTAAAAACTCAAAAAGCTGGGACAAAGCAGTCCGTGACGGTTTTGTAGAGGGCAAAACATTATTTGATATCGAAACGGCTTTGGAAAAAGGTACGATTATTTGCTATCTGCTTAGCGATGCTGCGCAAATTGCTATGTGGCCGACAGTAAAAAAACACCTCACACCAGGCAAAGCATTATATTTTTCTCACGGGTTTGGTATTACTTATAATGACCAGACAGATATTGTTCCTCCAAAAGATGTAGACGTATTTTTAGTTGCTCCGAAAGGCTCAGGCACTTCTCTAAGAAGAATGTTTTTGCAGGGACGCGGCCTGAACAGCAGCTATGCGATCTTTCAGGATGCAACAGGAAGGGCATTTGACCGGGTAGTTGCGTTAGGCATTGCGATCGGTTCAGGATATTTATTTGAAACAAATTTTAAGAAAGAAGTATATAGTGACCTTACAGGTGAGCGCGGAACTTTAATGGGCGCGATACAGGGAATTTTTGCAGCCCAATTTGAAGTGCTAAGAAAAAATGGCCATTCGCCTTCTGAAGCATTTAATGAAACTGTTGAAGAACTTACGCAATCGCTAATGCCATTGGTTGCTGAAAATGGAATGGATTGGATGTATGCCAACTGCTCTACCACTGCGCAACGTGGCGCATTGGATTGGTGGAAAAAATTTCGCGATGCAACACTGCCCGTGTTTACAGAACTATATGACGAAGTAGCTGCCGGAAGGGAAGCAGGCCGTTCCATAGCAAGCAACAGCAAAGAAGATTACCGGGTAAAACTGGAAGAAGAACTGAAAGAATTACGCGAAAGTGAGTTGTGGCAGGCAGGAAAAACTGTGAGAAGTTTGCGCCCTGAAAATCAGCCAGCAAAAGCAGAGGTGAAAACTAAAAGTGGAAGCGAAAAAGTTTTACAAAACTAAAGAACAAAAATATTAATTCTCCTTCTTTATATGTAAAGGAATTAAAATTAATAAAAAGTTCAGGAACACTTAAAATCTTGTGTTCCTGAACTTTTTAATTTATAGATATTTACAAATTTTTTTTCTGAAGTCTTAAAACGATTTTTTTAAAATCAACAATTTTCCAATGCCTGTAAAATATCATTAAGAATATCATCAGCATATTCCAGTCCGACTGAAATGCGTATAAGCCCTGGCGTTATATTAACTATCAACCTTTCTTCTTCAGTTAATTTTCCATGAGTAGTACTTGCCGGATGAGATGCAATACTTCTTGAATCGCCAAGGTTAGCAGTAAGTGAAATCATTTGCAGGCTGTTTAAAAATTTCCGTCCACTTTGCAGGCCTCCCTTCAATTCAAAAGATAAGATGCCTCCACCGTTTTTCATTTGTTTTTTAGCGATGTTATGTTGTGGATGGCTGGGTAAAAATGGATATTTCAACCATGAAATTTTTGGATTATTTTCCAATGCAGTAGCGATATATAACGCATTTTTTGAATGACGCTCCATGCGCACATCTAATGTCTCCAGGCTTTTGCTTAATACCCATGCATTGAATGGGGACAAGGCTGGCCCTGTGTTTCTCACAAAAAGATAAATGTCATGGATCAATTTTTTTTCTCCTACTATTACGCCTCCTAAAACTCTTCCCTGGCCATCAATCCATTTGGTTGCAGAATGTAAAACAAGGTTTGCTCCAAAATCAATCGGGCGCTGGTTCAGCGGTGTAGCAAAACAATTATCTACATTTAAAATAAGGTTATGCTTTTTCGCAAGCGCGCCTACAAATTCAAGATCAATAATTTCAAGTCCCGGATTTGTAGGAGTTTCCAGGTAAATCATTTTCGTATTCGGCCGTATTGCCGCTTTCCAGTCTTCAGGTTTTTCGGCACTTACATAAGTAAACTCAATGCCGTAATTGGGCAAATATTTTTTAAAAATATTATGAGTACTGCCAAAAACTGCTTCGCAGGAAATAATGTGATCGCCTTTTTTAAGCAGCGCCATGAACGTTGCAAACACTGCCGCCATTCCTGTAGAAGTTGCAACGCCGGCTTCTGCTCCTTCCAATAAAACCATCTTTTCAACAAACTCATTTACTGATGGATTGCTGAAGCGGCTGTAAATATTATCGTCTGTCTCGTCAGCAAAGGCAGCCCTCATTTCCTCAGCATTATCAAAAATAAAACTGCTGGTTAAGAATAAAGGTGACGAATGTTCCATTTGATTGCTTCGCTCTGTTTGCGTGCGAATTGCTTCAGTAATTGGGTGCAACTTCATATTAATTGATTACTTTTCTAAATACCGTTCTTTCTAAAATCAGGTTGCAAATGTACTTCATACAAGGCTCAGCAACAAAGCATGTTTTATTAAAAATTATCCGGACAATTTCAGCAGATATTATTGAACTATAACCGGCAACGTAGATTTTCTAATCACAAGTGTTGCATCAAGTTTTATTTGAACCGGATCTTTTTTTTTGTCAATATTTTCCAAAAGTATTTTTGTTGACAATCGTCCCAACTCCAATAACGGTTGTTCCAAGTAAGTGAGCGGCGCATAAAATAAATCTGAGGCTTCCATTTCATCGAAAGTTATAATGGATAAATCGCCAGGTATTTTTATCCCTTTTGAATGGATGTATTTTAACCCATGAAATGCAAGAATATTAGAAGCAAATAAAATTGAATCTATTGGTACTGGAAGTGAGAGAAGTTCATCAATTGCTTTTTCAACAGAGGATTTTATATTACTATCAAATAAAATTTCTTTACACCGGTCTTTTTCAAACTGTATATTATTTTTTTGCAGCGCATTTTCATAACCTGTTTTTCTCTCTCGTAAATTATTGAGAGTCGTATTATAAGTAATGATGCAAGGCCGCTTATTGCCGCCAGCCAGCAGGTATTCAACTGCCGTTAAAGCTGTTTTGTAATTATCAAGTGTAACCCAATTGGTATCAATGAGTGGAAAATAACGATCAATTAATACGAAGGGTACATCATGTTGGATAAGGTAATTCACATTGGATTCTGTATTTTCTGCCGGCGCAATTATAAAACCATCAACTTGCCTGTCTAATAAAGCGTTAATTAATTTGAACGATTTTTCGGACTGCTCTTCGGAACTTCCAAAAATCACTGTGTAATTTTTTTTAGCTGCTTCTTCTTCGATTATTCTTGCGAGGGCGGAAAAAAATGGATTTGAAATATCGGCCACTATAAGACCAATTGTAAAGGTCTTATTCGTTTTAAGGCTTTTAGCAATTTGATTGGCGCGATAATTTAATTCCTCTGCTGCAATTTTTATTCGCCCGGCTATTTCCTTTCCTATTCTATCTGTCTTTTTATTATTAAGAACATAGGAAACTAACGCAGTAGAAACACCCACTTTGGCCGCGATATCTTTTAAAGAAACTTTTTTTTTCATGACAATAATTCCGGATTTCCTGCATCTTTTTCATCAAAAATATATCTTATCTTTTTAAACAACACATAATCAACAGCTTACAATGGAAGGGTTTTGCCCCTTCAAAATTGGCATTATTATTTCTATACCGTTTAATCGATTAAACAACTTTGATGTAAATATGTTTTTCAAAGTTCAGTAAATAAAGATTTAAAAAAAATAAAAACATGGAAACGAATAAAAATATTGGATTTATAGAATGTGGCGCAAGAGGCGGAATATCGGGCATTACGTCAAATAATAATTTGGAAGGATATACAGTTAAAAAAATTATGACTACCAATAATATTCCAGATGATATTGCACTGTCTCAATTTCCGGAAGCCCAATTAGTAGATGATATAAAATGTATTATACAAGATCCCGCAATTGATTTAATCCTTGTTTCAAAGCCAAAACAAACAGATTTAAGCCTTATCGGCGAAGCCGTACAGGCTGGAAAAAGCGTAAGAATTATTAATTAAAAAGCGCTTCGAATTTAGCCACAAAAAAATATTATCGATTGCAGCAAGGGATTCATTTTTTAAAAGTGATGAATCTCTTGTGGCAATGTTTTGCTCATTGTGGAGATAAATTATTTGGATTTGAATCTTCGGAATGTATGAAAATGAGCCGCTGGCTTTTAATGAATAAGTGTTCCGATTACCTTATAAAGTGTAAGGCAACT
>JBBRSV010000200.1:0-4331 GCA_038245055.1 Chitinophagales bacterium
ATAGTTGAAGCGATGGAACCTATAGAAGATATAAAGAAGGATATAAAACCGTTCGCCATAGTCGAAGAACTTTCGGTAAGTACGGTTAACTTAAAAGTCTATTTCTGGGCGGATACGTATGATTATAGAAAAGGTGTTTTGCAAATTAAAAGTGAGGTCATCACTAAGGTAAAAGAAGCACTTGAAACAAAAGGATTTTCATTGCCTGCAGACATACAGGAAATTAAATTGTATGATAAGAAGGAACCTTTACCAATCAATAATTTAAATTTAAAGGATGTAGCAAAAAGGCTGGAATAAATCTATTATTGTCGTTGCCTTACAATAAAATAAACCGCCTATGCATTGGTATTTTTAAATGTATACTTATGCTTCGATTGTTTCTCCACGTACAATTTATTTACCAGTGTCATTATTATTGCAATCACAGGTGTAGCTAATAGCACGCCCCAAAAGCCCGCGAGCAAACCCATAGCCACCTGGCCAAAAATAATTAGCGCGGGCGGTATACTTACCATTTTTTGTTGAATGAGTGGCTGTGTGACGGCGCTTTGCACCGCCTGGATAAAGGTATATAAACAAAGTACAAGAATAGCTGTAGTTGTCCCTTGCATAAGACCGATCAAACCAGCAGGAATCAAAGCAATAATGGGCCCGAAGTTGGGAACAAAATTCAGTAGGCCTGCTATCAGGGCAAGCGTAAGTATAAGCGGCATCCCAACCACCCATAAGCCTAATCCTGTAAGCACGGCAATAAAAAAAAATCCAAAAAGCTGCCCCTTAATCCAGTTTTTTAAAAGATTATGTATTTCATCTAACAACTCAGCGCCTTTGTCCTTTGCTTTGGATGGCAGCAAATGCACTATCCCTTTCTTGTAAGTAAAAGGGCTGACTATAAAAAACATACCGAGAAGTAAGATAATATACCCATCGCTTAAAATACCAAAGCTCGAAGAAAAAAACTTTTTAGCTATTGCCATTGTTTTCTGCGAATTCCCTGAATAATTCAGGTAGTCCAGCGCCTTGCTTCCAACGGTGCTTTTTTGCAGGTAGGCTTTGGCGTTAGCAATAGTCTTTGGCAACGTATCTGTAAGGTCCGAAACCTGCTGCTGCAGCCTTGCCCCTACAAACCAGATAAAAACGACCAGCAAAATGATATTGACAACGATGGAAAGAGCAAGGCTCCATCCGGCGGGAAGGTGCAGGTATTTTTTAAAAAAGCTTGCACATCCATGAAAGTAAATGGCAAATAAAGCGCCGGCCAATGTAAGCAATAGTAAGCTAAATAAAGCTTTGAACAGCAACAAAAGAATCACCAGCAAAGCGGCAATGCCTGCGGCTATCCATACTTTTTTTGAATAGGATAATTTGTCTTGAGTTTGTTCGGTGTTTATTTCAGGCATAAATATAACAGTGTTATACTTTTTATCGTTTAGAAATGAACGGAGGTATAGCTGTTACCTCACCTACAAAGATTGTGCGTGTTATTGCCGTGAAGACAAAATAATTTATGTATCGAAACCGCCTCTGATAAATAAAAATCTCCTTCGTAAGAAATAAAAAAGAAAGTACCAGCTTTAAGAATGCAAAATTCCCGGAGGTAGATGATATTAAAAACTGCTGCAGTAGTTTAATAGTGCTGGAAGAAGATTTTTCTTGAAGCAATATTGCTTATCTCTTTAGCAGTAAATTTATTATGAGAGGTAATAATTACTCAACTTCCACTCAAGCATTGCCCACAAGCTTTTTGCAAATGGTCGAGCCGTTCTTTTTTAATGACCAGGTTCGTTACTATATGAGTGTAAACGACGGCCTAAAAGATATTTTTTGTGTGGGATACTTATGTGGAACTTTTTAGAGCTATTGATGACAGTGCGGGTGCACTACCGGTAGGGTTGGAAAAAGCAATCAGTGCGAAGCTTCAAACACAATATCTTAAGTAGGTAATTTCCGTCACGGCGGCCTTTCTCACTGGTAAACTTTCTAAATAAAAAAGTTTGCGGGAACCCCGGTGCCAAAGTGACTTGCATTTATTCGAACTCTTTCACCTCTTTCGTCCAAAGTGCGTTTATGCGGTTGTGTTATATAAATCATTCATAGAGATTTTGACGATCGCGGCCCTGCATAAATTGAGACCGGACACTATTTCTTTTGAATTAAGATTCCGCTTGTCCATCAATTATTTTCTTATTTTTTTTCGCTTTCATGTGAATTCAAATTACTATGCAAAAGATTTAATTTTTTACCGGGTGATAATCCTTCCACAGCCATTCCAGCGCTTCAGGAAGCGTTTGCTGTTTCACTTTGCCATCCACATGCCCTGCGTTACGGGCAAAAACAAATTGGTAATGATAGCCCTTTGCGGCAAGTACCTTTGCCATGTTTTCGTTAGCCACCACCCAATCATGCATGTTGTCGCGCATGATATTCGGATTTAACAGATCCCGGTCGCCCACTTCCATCCAAATGCGCAATGGCTTAACGGAACTATGAGGAATTAGATGTTCATGAAATTCCCAGGCACCGTGAGGTGTTTCAGGATTATAGGGCCACTGTTGATTTGCATACGTGCCCGAGTACGTAAGCACCCGGTGATATAATTCCGGATGATACCAAGCCATGATAAAGGCACATGAACCTCCTGAACTGCCGCCCATTGTTGCCCGGCCTCCTGGATCTTTGGTTAGTGTAACCTGGCATTTGCTTTCTACCAGCGGCAGCACTTCCTGCTCCACAAACTCAGCATATACACCAGACATTGCATCATATTCCCATCCCCGTTCACTGCCCTGGGCATCTCCGCTCCCATTACCAATGGAGATAGCAATCATTACCGGCACTTTGCCTTCAGCAATAAGGTTATCCAAAGCTGTGAATAAAGCGTGGTCGGGTCCGTCCGCGCCAACTATAAAAGGTGCTACCGTACCAGGAATGTATTGTTTCGGAACATACACTTCTATGTGGCGGATGTAAGGAGCGGTGTGGCTTGTGGTCACTATTAACTTAGCCGGGTTTGTAGAATCCACCGTTCCAAATGTATTTGGTTCGCGGGCAATGCCCGGGTATATTTTACTGTCTTGCGAATTCATGGTGAGCTGGTATACTGTACCCTGCGGCACGTTCGCCTGTACCGTCATTTCCGGTGCAGGGTTGTGTGTAGGTCCAATAATAAAATTCCCGGCAGAGTCCGGTGACGGATTGGTGCCATCGGGTAATTCCTCAGCCTTTACATAACCTGGTGTATGCGAATCTCTCGTAGAAGGTGCCGGCCGTGGTTGTTTAGGTTGCGCTGGATTTATAACCTGGGCTATCGCCGGGTTCCCACTCAATAAAAGGTTGAGCAGCGCACCCTTCAGTAAGGCACTGCAAATTAATTTAGCAATCTTCATTGTATTATTTTAAGTGTGAGAGGAATTAAGTTCTACCACTTGTCAAAGAATAAAGTTACATAAAACACCGAAAGGCAGTATCTAAAAGAGCTGGTGTTACTTCGTCTTTCACGCCAGGCATTTCCCTGTTTTCGTTAGTTTGCTTTTTAAATTTGCTATGGTCAAATCATACATTTTAAATGAAAATTGCTAACGGTGCTCACCCAATTTCAAAGCACTAATGTAGCAATAGAATGCGGAAGGCTCGTAGCTTCCACAGCTTCTTGGCCGATGTACATTTTGTATACCAACTTTTCGCCGGAAGGATTCATTATTACTACTGCAAGTGTTCCATCTGTGTTCAAAAAAGCTGTGGTAAGCAGTCGGGCTGTGTTCGATGAGCTGATAATTTTTTTGGCACCCGGACGAATAAACTTTGAAAAATGCCCGATGTAATAATAGGAGTTAAAATATTGTAATGTTCCGTTTTTTGTATTTGCATGTACCGGGGCAAAACTAAAATTACCTACATGATTGGGGCCGCCGTTTTCATCGAGCAGTATGTTCCAATCCGTCCATGCTACTGCTCCGTTATTAAAATCATGGATCATATTCAATCCGTAATTTTCTCCCAACTTCCATTCATTCATGTGTTGCGGGTCAAAGTCGCCGTTACCTCCCTCTGTCAGCATCAGCGCTTTACCCGGAAAAGCCTCAGCCACCATTTTTACATTATTAAATTGTGGTTCGCTGTACCAGTGAAAACCGATGCCCCATATATATTTGGCTGCTTCAGCGTCATTAAGCAGTGTGGATGCCCTCTGGTACATCCAATCGCGGTTATGATCCCATGCAATCAATTTTTTATCACCGAGATTATTTTTTTGCAGCGCCGGCCCTAAATAATTTTTTATAAAATCTCTTTCTTCAGTTGCTGTGTATATGCACGACTCCCATCTTTGC
>JBBRSV010000201.1:0-4254 GCA_038245055.1 Chitinophagales bacterium
GTGGGCAGTGGTGGATTCGAACCACCGAAGTCGAAGACAGCGGATTTACAGTCCGCTCCATTTGGCCACTCTGGTAACTGCCCTAAAATTTCAGCAGGCAATTGGCAATCGTTACATTGCTAATTGCCGGCGTTCCTGAGCCAGTAGAGGGATTCGAACCCCCGACCAGCTGATTACAAATCAGCTGCTCTGACCAACTGAGCTACACTGGCAATTGCCTTAAAAACAGACTTGTAATGAACTTTCCCATCAACAGCCTTAAAGGGATATTTTTTGGGAAGGCAAAGGTAATGCAAAATACTTAATGGAAAAATTTTGAAAAAGAAAAATTATATTAAAGAATCAGGGGCAATTATTGGCAACGCGAAACAGTCAATTTTTTAATAAAACAGCCATCACAATTGAAAAATTAATTCCGCAAAAAAAGAAATTTTTAAAGAGGTAAGCTACAATTTACTCCAAAAAAAATCCCCGAAAATCGGGGATGATGTTTAAATTTTTTATTAGGATTCAGGCGGCCATCTTTTCTTTTTTTCGTTTTATTTGCGTTATCACAGATTCAAGTGCTATATCAAAACTTTCCTCGAAAGATTTGGATGAATGCTTTACAAAAAAATCATGTCTTGGAACGTGCACTTTTATTTCAGCTATTTTATCCTTGATGTTATGAACTACATTATCAAGTTTTAAAAACACATCTACCTTGGTAATTCGTTCATGAAACTGGTTAAGTTTTGCAAGTTTTTTTTCTACATAGCTAACCAATTTTGAATCTGCTTCAAAATGCAGAGATTGAATGTTAACGTTCATAATAATTGAAAGTTTTAACAGTGAACAATAAATATAATTCGGGTAAATTAATTAGGCATAGGCTTTAAGCAATTTTGATTTATAACATAAAAAACACGCTAAATGAAGTTACATTTCAGAACGCATTTTACAAAAAAATATTTCAAAAAAGAAGCCATTGCAAAAAAGATTTATGACTTGGGATGCGCCTGCCGGTGAACTTCTTTAAGCTTGTCTATCGAATTGTGAGTATAAATTTGAGTAGAAGCAAGGCTGGCGTGGCCTAACAGCTCTTTTACAGCGTTTATGTCAGCGCCATTATTGGTTAAATGTGTCGCAAAACTATGTCGCAAAACATGTGGGCTTTTTCTTTCATTTGTGGAAACACCTGCGAGGTATTTTATCACGGTATTGTACACGTATTTTGAATATAGTCCTTTGCCTTTTTTATTAATTAAAAGCAAAGGATTGGAAAATTCACCTTCCATCGCTTTTTTTCCTTCAACATAAAAGTCAATTTCTTTCAAAAGGCTGTTGCTTACCGGGATTACCCTTTCCTTATTTCCTTTTCCCAATACTTTAATGGAACCATTACTTTTATCAACCTGCGATTCTTTTAAATTAATGAGTTCGCTAAGCCGCATGCCGGTATTATAAAAAATCAGCAATAAAAGGCGATTGGTTTTCTCTTCCCATGAACTGGTAATTTCAATGCTGTTGAAAAGTTCAGCAATGTCCTTTTGCGCAATAAAAGAAGGAAGTCTTTTGCTGACTTTCAATGAGCCGATGGTGGGCATTGGACTTACCTCAATTTTGCCCGTTTTAAGTTGATATTTAAAAAATGACTTGAGTGAAGATATCTTACGGTTGATCGATTTTGATGCAATTTTTTCTGCTTTCAAGGAAGCAAGCCAGGAACGCACAACCGACGCTGACATGGATGATAATTCTTCTATTTTATATTGCAACAGGGCAAATTCAAAAAAAGCCGTGAGATCGTTTTGATAAGAAATGATCGTGTGCCTCGAATACCGCTTTTGGAAGGTAAGATAATTAAGAAATTCAACTATAGGATATGCTTCAGGTATGGGCATAAAAAAACGGGTAGTTGTAAAGTTAATGAACTCGTGCTAACCGTGTAAAGAATATATTAAAGCAAAAACAGGCTATACCTCAATCTTTCCGCTGGCAATTTGCTGCTTGTAAACTGCTTTCAATACTTCGAACCTGCGCTTTACCGAAGGCTTTGTAAATGCCTGGCGCTCACGAAGCTGCAACAAAGTACGGCTCTTCTCAAATTTTTTCTTATACTTTTTGAGAGCTTTATCAATATTTTCGCAATCTTTTGAATCAATAATGAGCATAAATTTTCCTTTTGTTTTTTTTTAAGGAGTGCGAAGATAAAGTAATTTTTTAAATTTAAAAATCAGCCACAAAAAATCATTAAAAAAAGCACATGTTTACAGGTATTATCGAAGCAATTGGGCAAATAAAAAAAATATCCACGGATAAAACAAACAGAATATTTTGGATGGAGAGCTCCATTGCAAGCCAACTAAAAATTGATGAAAGCCTTTGCCACAATGGTGTTTGTCTCACTATTGAAGAAATTAATGGCGAAGAATACCGCGTAACTGCCATCCTGGAAACCCTAAATAAAACAAATATGCAAACCTGGAAAGTAAATGATATTATAAATCTTGAAAGATCCATGCAGATGAATGCCCGGCTTGATGGCCACATTGTGCAGGGACATGTGGATGGCACTGCGGTTTGCACCAGCCGGAAAGATTTTGATGGAAGTTTTGAATTTACGTTTCGTTTTGATGAACAATATGCTGCTTTAATAATAGAAAAAGGTTCCGTGTGTGTGAATGGAGTAAGCCTCACTGCATTTAATATCAGCCGTAATACTTTCACAGTCGCCATTATTCCCTATACATTCCATCATACAAATTTTAAAAATATTGAAGAGGCAACCATTGTAAATATTGAATTTGATGTGTTAGGTAAATATGTGAATCGCCAAATATCTTTACGATAATTTGTTTTCAATCTCATCAACTAAACGCTATTTTATGCAATAATAGATTGGTGATATCATCCGCATGAACCATAACAATAACTTTAATTTCTTAAGAATTTTTGCGGCAATATTGGTCTGCATCACCCATTCGTACGCAATTACCGCTCACGAAATAAATGAACCACTTCACCAATTAACGCGTGGACATTTTTATTTTTCTTCGTTAGGCTTATACATTTTCTTTTTTACGAGTGGTTACCTTGTAAGTCGCAGTGCTGCCAATACAAAATCTCCAATTTTTTATTTACAAAAAAGAGCGTTGAGAATTTACCCGGCGTTAGTTGTAGTTGTAATCATCAGTGTTTTTATTGCAGGTCCTCTTTTGAGTTCCCATGATCTTTCAAAATATTTTTCTGACACAGATACCTGGAAATATTTATGGACCGCTTCCGGATTAAAGATCAGGTTCAGGCTGCCCGGTGTTTTTGAAAATCCAAAATTTGCGATGACAGGATTCAATGGTTCGTTATGGAGCATAAAACTGGAGTTGGAAATGTATGCTTTGGTATTTCTGCTGATGATTGCAGGTATAATGAAAAGGAAAAAAATACTAATAATAATTCTCGTAACCCTAATAATTGCTTTCATCCTTTTAAATGATTTAGGTCAGTATTCCATACTCATGCCGGATCATAAAAATTTATTATTGGCCGGCACTTTCCTGTTTGGAGGCATTATGCAAACAAATTTTATTTCGAAAAAGATAAGTGCTTATTTGCTCATTATTAGCGGGCTATTATTAATCTCGAAAATAACAAACCTTATCACGGTAGATATTATGCTGGATGAAGTACTATTTTTTAGCCTCGCAACTTATTTTATTGCTTTCAGCAATTGGTTTGCCATTAAAATTAAAACCGACATTTCATACGGCGTGTACATTTATACTTTCCCGATACAACAATTTTTTTTCCAGTTATTTGCGTTTAGCCAATCAACGTTAGTAAACCTTTTATTATCACTTTGTTGTTCAGCATGCTTAGCCTTTCTTTCGTGGATTTATATTGAAAAGCCTGCGCTAAAATTTAAATCGAAATTATCGTGACTCGTGACTTTGATTTTTTGAGCTTGCTTTTAAAATATTATTCTAATCCAATTTCCCAGTGTTGCGGAGGAATTTCGATGTCAGTAAACCCTTTACCCATAAGCCTTTCCCTAAAATCCTGCTGCACATCATAATCTCCATGAACCAAAAATAATTTCTTTACAAGTTTCGGATCCTGGCAGGCGAGCCATTGGCCCAGGTCATTATAATCACCGTGAGCGCTCATGCTTTTTATTTCACCAATATCGGCGTGCACTTCATGAGGCTGGCCAAAAATGCTTACTTCTTTTGGATGCAACTTTAATCTTCCTCCTAATGAATTAGGCTCACAATA
>JBBRSV010000202.1:0-4210 GCA_038245055.1 Chitinophagales bacterium
GGACAAAGACAGTTACAGAAAAAGCGACGCTCCCACCATCAATCATTTTTATGAAAAATTATTAATATTAAAAGACAGAATGCATACAGTTACCGGCAAGAAACTTGCTGAAGATAGACACGCTTTTATGGTAAAATATTTAGAGCAATTCTATCTTGAATGGGAAGGGAAAAAATAAAGTTTTTTTGGAATAAAGTCGCTACTTCAAAGTCTTTCTTCCGGTGTGTTTGTCATCAATAGAGAAAAAATAATTGAGGCCGAACACTCATTTTCTTACCCAACAAAACAATAAGCGCAGTTATGTTCCTGTGCTCTGCCAACGGCCCAAACTCCTGAGGGAACAACTTGAATACCTGGCAATAAACCTGCAATCCATTCTTTGTAAACATCGCCCGCATCCATATTCATCTTTTGGGCGACTACAGCGCTATTAACTGTCATAGCCATATTGCACACACAAAACATTACACCACTTGATTGCAAGTCATTAATGCCAATTGCTACGGGCCCAATACCTGGTATCTTAAAATCATCGGGCTTTGGCTGCCAAAACATATTTCTAAGCGATGGAGATTTGGTTGCCGGGTCATCTATCTTAAACATTTCTCCAAATTTATATTTTTGCCAAAGGCCGCTATTCATAGTGTAAGGGATAGCTTTATGCCTTAAGATAACTACAACTCCCAAATCGCTTTCGGGAGTTCCGGTAGCTGCGTTAGTTAGCAGGAAAACTTTTGGCCAGGCGAAAGGGAAAGACTCTTCCGGGTGGGTAACATCAAAAACGATACGATGCTTGCCTTTAATTTTATTAAACCAGGCATCGGCCTCATCAAGCGGCCCGGTTGATTCAGGAGCGGCTTGTAAAGGAAAAGGGGGAGCGAACATTGTTAGGCCAAGCGCGGCAGCACCTGTAGCCACCTGCTTTATGAAACCACGACGTTCATTAGTAGGATTAATTATCTCTTTTTTCATTTTATGAAAGTTTTACGATGATGATTTATGGCTTCAGAATTGAAAAAATACAATATTTTTTTTTCAATGTATAATTTTTGGCACTTTATTTCAAAGAAGTATAACCTTATCGATATATTTATTTTACATCATAATTTTTCCTTTTAGATCTGCGCGGTCATCTGGTTTGTTTTGCAAGCGGTTCACGCTAAATAAAAATTTAATGATTACTTTATCATCATCAAAAATGCAAGTGAGCTGATCTCCATGTACCGTTTCAATAAACCTCCACGTGAGTATCAAAGTCTTTTCATCCTGCCACGTATAGCTCCCGGCGACAAGGCTATCAAAATCAATTCTTCTTAGCGAAAAAAGGGAATGAGCAGAAGGTTTAAAATTGCCTTGTCTTATCCAGTAGCTCATACCGTTAGTAATGTTTATATCCGGCTTTCCTTCTTCTTTTAAGGTGAAGAAACATTTGTCGTTCTTAAAATCAAATGTTACAGATTTCGCGTTGAACTTATTGGCATCAAGTATAAATTCTTTTCCTGCAATTACTGGAATTATGGGTGATGTTTCCAATATTTTTGGTGGATCAAACTTTAAAGTCTTTAGTTCCTTTACTAAAGTGCTATTGGTTTCAATGTCCTTTCCCGGCCCATCAACCTTCATTTCTGGAAGCAATACATCCCACACAATCTGCATCGTATCTTTTGTGCTGATGCTTTCACTGGTAATGGCAACCACAGCGTCCAACTCCGGAATTATCATACTAAACTGGCCAAAGGCTCCATCGGCCCTATAACCGCCAGGCGGATTGAGCCAAAACTGGTAGCCATAACCGTAGCCCCAACTGCTGTCATTTTTGCCGTTGGATATTTGTTTTGCTGACGCTGCCTTTATCCAATCATTACTAATAATTTGTTTTCCATTCCAAATGCCATTTTGAAGATATAACTGCCCGAATTTCGCGATGTCTTCCGTTGGCATTCGCAAATGCGAAGCGCCCATATTTACTCCTTCAAAATTTTCGCCCCAGGTTGCATTGGTAATATTTAAAGGCTGATAAAGAAGTGGCGTTAAATATTCCTGTGCCGTTTTTCCAGTAACCTTTTTTACAATTGAGCTCAGCATATAGCTTGCGCCGGAATTGTACATAAACTGGCTTCCAGGTTTAAAAACTACAGGCTGCGCCAGGAAAGTTTTTTCCCAAAGAACGCCTGGCGGCGAAGCTTCTAAAATCAGAATAGAATCTTTAGCATGCCCCACAGACATTGACAGCAGGTGCTTTACTTTTAGAGAAGCAAGATTAATGCTTATCTCAACTGGTAATACATCCGGGAAAAAATTTATGACAGGGTCTTCAACGGTCAATAAACCTTCCTTGATCGCTAATCCAATTGCAGTACCGGTAAAACTTTTACTTAAAGAGTACAACTGCTGTTTATGCTCCGCAGAATATGGCCACCACCAACCTTCAGCAACTACAAAACCATGCCTCAAAATCATCAGGCTGTGAAATTCCTGTTTGATCTCTTTGACGGCATCAAGAAATTTTAATATTCCCGCAGAGGAAATACCTTGCTCTTCCGGCGTACTGCGCGGCAGTACAAAAGGCGCTTTAAAAAAATCGTTTATTCCAAAGCCGGGTAATGATGGAAATAGCCCAGCGCCAACAACTGACAGGCCGGCTTGCTTTATAAACTCTCTGCGATGCGACATTAGATAACATTCAATAATTAAAGAAAAATTAAGATCTCTTCCTGAAACAATTATAAATAATAAATTGATACCAAAAATAATTTATTCCGTAAAATTTTATCACTCATTTGAAACTCAATCGAGCCAACAGTTTTTGTATTATTTATTTAGAAAATCATTTAATATACTTTTATAAAAACAATATCTTGTTGCATAAAAATTGAAAGTCGTCCATTTACAATTTAACTTGCATAAAACCGTTAAGAATCAGCCCGGTCCTTCTAACCTAAAACTGTATTTTTGAAACACGCATTTGGTAATAAAGTTTTCGATTTGATGATTTTTAACCAATAGAAGGAGGAAAGCTTACATGAAAATCATAACTTATATCTTAGTCCTCATTTTTTGTGTTGTGCTGTTTTTTTTATTCACACGAAATACTTCCGCTAATAATGTTGCAGTAATAAGCGACACAACAATACAAATAGAGCAGCCGAAAATTCAGGATACAATTCCTGCCGAAAGACCTTTACCAAACGAACAGCCTGGTGTGCCTCATCGCGAAGCTATAAACTCTAAAGATGTAAGCCCGGAAAATTTAGTTTCATTCGCCGAGACACTGATTGGCACTCCATATAAATACGCATCCACTAATCCGCGTGTTGGATTCGATTGCTCCGGTTTTATAACTTATGTTTTTAATCACTACAATATAGAAGTACCCCGTTCTTCAAAAGATTTTAAAAACAAGGGTACAGAAATACCTTTATCGCAAAGTAAAAATGGTGACCTTATTTTATTTACCGGGACAGATAGTACAGAAAGAATCATTGGCCACATGGGCATTATAATTTCCAATAACGATGGAATAAAATTTATTCATTCCTCCTCCGGCAAAGCACATGGCGTGGTTATTACAGAGCTAAATAATTATTATATGGGACGATTTGTAAAGGTAATACGGGTACTCAATTAAAAAATTTCAATTGGAATTAATTGCGATCAGCTCACTCTTTTATGTTTCAATAATTTATTAATAGCATCATTGAATGAACCCGCACGCGTAACCTCTCCCCCGTTTACAAAATATATTTCATCAGCATTTTCAATGGTATTCAGGCGATGTGCAATTATAATACGTGTTGTACCACCTGGAAGTTTATTCAAAATTTCTTCCAGCAGTTGTTCCGTCATCGTATCAATATTCGCCGTGGCCTCATCAAGAATAAGTAATTCAGGATTACGCAAAACAGCGCGCATAAATGCAATGATTTGTTTTTGCCCGAGGCTGATATTATCACCGCCGGAAGACACTTTTGTCTGGAGGCCATTTTCAAAAACAGTTAACAAATTTTCAAGATTGGATTCTTTTATAAGTTGCTCCATTGCTGCATCAGAATAGTCTTTATACAATTCATTTCCATAAATTATATTTTCTTTTATCGTGCCTGTAAATAAAAAAGGTTCCTGTAAAATGAAGCCAATCTTTTTTGAGCGTTCTTCCGGCGAATAAGAACGAATATCAATGCCATCAAGCAAAACTGTACCTTCTGTGGGA
>JBBRSV010000203.1:0-4098 GCA_038245055.1 Chitinophagales bacterium
CAGGACGTAAGCAGGGTGCAGGAACTGCAAAAAAATCTGGAAAAGCAAAATATTCTGCACGGGAATAACCTTGAAAGGTTTTATGAAGCGGCTAAACTTTCTTTTGATGTAATATGGGATTGGAATATAGTAACCGGCGAAGTTTTCAGGGGAGAAGGATTTGAAAAATTGATAGGCTTCCCCGCAGAAGAATATAAAGGGGATATTTCCTACTGGAACAATCATATTCACCCGGATGATAAGGAAGCAGTTGAAAAGAAAATTCATGACTTTATTATATCCCCTGATTTAAATTGTGAATATGCATTCCGGCTTATCAGGGCAGATGGTACTATTGCCAACGTATTTAACAGGATTAGAATTATCAGAGACACTAATGGGAGAGCCAGCCGGATGATAGGAGTTTTGCATGATCTTAGCTGGCAAAAAGAACTGGAAGAAAAGCTGGATAAGGAAGTTACTGCTAAAGAAAAACTGCTTACAGAAAGTAAGGAAAATTTTAAGCTCATCTTTAATTCCTCCTCTGATATTTTATATGATAATGATTTAGTAACAAATAAAGTATTGATAAGTGATGCTTATCAAAAAAAATATGGTTATCAGATAACCAACGATATGACACCGGCAGATGATTGGCTGAGCCATATTTATCCTGATGATAAATCAGCCGTATTCCAGGACTTCACCAGGGCAATTGAATCGGAAGATACTGAATGGAAATACAGCTATCGTTTTTTAAAAGCAGACAATTCGGTAGCGAATGTAACAAGTGTGGCCATTATCCTTCGGGATATTGCCGGAAAAGCTTACCGCATGTTGGGTTCTATGCAGGATAATAGTAAACAACAAATACTGGAGGAAAAATTAGAACAGGAAATTAAGTCAAAAGAAAAACAGATAACAGAAGCCGTAGAAGAGGCAAAAGAAATAGAAAGATCAGACATAGGAAAGGAACTTCATGACAATATTAACCAGTTGCTGGGCGCCTCCAAACTGTATATAGATCTGGCAAAGCGTGGCGGGCAGAACAGTAGAACCTATTTAAGCCAGTCTTCTCAATATACCCTGGAAGCTATTGAAGAGATCAGGAAATTAACCAAAGGTCTTACCACGGATATCATTAGAAACCTGGGGCTTTTCGAAGCTATCGATACTATTTGCCATGATACAATGGAAATAAGCGGTGTAAAAATATCCTGCAGCAAGAAAGATTTTAATGAACACAGTGTAGGTGATAAATTCAAGCTGAATGTGTACCGCATTGTACAGGAACAACTGAACAATATTTTAAAACATGCAAAGGCAACAAAGGTGAATATTGATATTTTACAAAATGAAAAATCCATCCAGTTCAGCATTTCAGATAATGGGGTTGGTTTTAAAACCGGCAAAAAAAGTGAAGGAATTGGAGTAACCAATATAAAAAACCGGGCTGCATCTTTTAATGGCACGGCTGATTTTATTTCGCAACCCGGTCACGGCTGCGACTTACAGGTAAAATTTCCTGTAAGTGATGCATTGTTGATTAAGAGTTGATGTGAACTACTGAAGCTTGCTACGGGGCGGTTTCAATGTTCTTCGCCTTGGTTCGTGTCCTCACGAACCTTTTTTCTAATGCTAAAAGTATGTTGTATTTTCAAATGCTACAACTATACGGGCTTCGGATTATAGCGAAGAACTTAGCGTAGTGGGTCGTGAGGACACGAACCAAGGCGGAGAAGTGCTTTATAGTTCCGTAGATTCACTGTTTTACATTGTAACAGTATTAGTTGGCACAGATACGCCAACGCTCTTATCCTTGCTGCATATCTGCGCCAGTTTGGGGTCTAAAGATTCCCTCCTGTGCGAGTTTGACTTGTAAATGTAAACATAAAAAACAATTTTTTATACGAACGGGGCAAATTTCAACTTGATGAAAAAAGAATACCTATATGATTTGGCGTTGGTCGGAGACAAGGCGGCAGCAGACACTCTGCGAACACCGTCGGCGGAAAAATACCATACAATCAACATTCATTTTCTTTTTGCCCAAAGCAAGACCTATTGACCGGTAACAAAAATTGATTTCTTTACTATTACACCCTGTGCCGAGGAATTTGAAATTTTTAATTTATAAAATGATGTTGACGTGCTGCCATCAATTGACTGTACATCAACACCATTAAAAGTAACCATATTTAAATTGCTGATAAAATCGCCATGATTCATAAAATCTCCTTTTACATCAATGTTTACCGGCGAAACATGGGTTACCGTTTTGTTACTGTTTATTAAAATATCATCAAAGTTATAAACCCCCGTTCCCTGCAACGATGCATTGCCGTTAAAGTTGACCAATGAGTTTTGTGAATGAAAAACACCATGATTTGTCCAGGTGCAGGGCGCATTGATAAAAAACTGCGTATTACCCGAATGCTTTATACTGTCAGCAACATAAAGCGCATCTATCAGGCTTCCGTTAAAATTCAGTTGTCCGGTGCCGTTGATCTCCAGAAACAGGTTAACCGTACTGGCAACTGAGTTTTGAATATTTCCGTTTATATGTGCCGTTCCGCCCGAAATATTAAATTTAGGTGTGCCGCTACCGGGTGCAATACCCAGCCAAAGTACATTACCATTAACGGTTAGTGTACCGCCTGCCAAATTAAAACCGGGCGAATAATTTCCGAATTCATTTCCCAAACTAATTTCAGCTCCAACGGTTACTGTACCGCCATTCATCTGGAAAAATGAAGAGCCTGCAAGATCACCATCGGCTAAAGCAAGCCGGGTGGCAACAATTATATTACCGGCATTTAAAATAAACCTGCCACCAAGATCCATTAAAAGCCTGTCGCCTGAAGTGAGGCTGCCATTGTTCATGGTAATTGTTGTTCCCGTTCCCAGTGCCACATTTCTGCCGGTAGCAATACTGCCACCGTTCATGATCATTTGGGCACCAAGGTCTACCAGTAAACGGCCATTTGCTGCAAGGCCAATATTAAAAATTCCTCCCGTTATCGTAAGTTTCGATCCAACCCCGGTAACATCAAAATTATCGTTGGTTGTAAGGTTATTTTGAATAATTAACTCAGCCGCATTTTGAACAATAACTTTTTTTGGTGAGAAGACAGATGCAACTGATATTACAGGTGAAGCTGCATTGCCGGTATAATTCAGGGGGTCAATTACAATATTTATATTATTCAAAGGCCAGGATGACCAGTTAGCCGAATTATTCCAGTCTGAATTTACCGTACCTCTCCAGTTTTGTGCCGGCAATACGGTAGCTGTTGCAAACTGAATAATGGCAATAATTAAAATGCGAATGAATATGTTTTGTTTACTGATTTTCACTTTTACTTGATAGAGTTGTACTGTTTTATATCCTTCAAGATAGCATTTAATAAGAAAAAAAATCTTAAATATTTTATCGCTCATCAAAGACAGCCCGGCCTGGCATAAGAAATGGATAACTCTTCGGCTGTTGGCAGGACGCACAACAGCGGCGTTAGAATAAGCTAATTGCTTTTTGTGATTTGCATTAACGCCAATAAAGGCAAAATTAAGAGCTGACTTATAGTGGTGGTGGTTGCCAAATTTCCTTATGGTTTTGGGAGGTCTATACACTCCACAATGCCGCTTGTGGGAGACAATCGGCCGCAGGCACGCTGCTAACAACACCGTAGGCGGAAAAGGGGTTGCCTCACTTAAAACGCTATAAGGTAGGCAACGCTGCCTTGCTGCCCGGCAGACCTTATAGGTTTTTAACCACTTAAAATTATTTTTCTCGTTTCGTGTGCCACGAACCGGGGCCAGGGCTTAGTGGTTCGTGCGGACAGGAACCAAGGCGGAGAAGTGCTTTATAGTTCCGTAGCTTCACTGTTTTACATTGTAACAGTATTAGTTGGCACAGATACGCCAACGCTCTTATCCTTGCTGCATATCTGCGCCAGTTGGGGCGAGGGAGTTTATATGTACAGTGCCGGTGGCATTGGCAAGAGGTGACACCTTTTCAATAGGTGTCACCTCTGTGGCAGGAAGTTTTTTTTAAAGCTGTCAGCTTTTTAAAAGGTGACACCTCTGTAAAATCATTCTTCAATTTCTGTTTGTACCTGG
>JBBRSV010000204.1:0-4024 GCA_038245055.1 Chitinophagales bacterium
ACTATTCCGAAACGGATGGTGATTGGTGGATATCTACTCCGGGTGTGCCAACGCCTGCGCGCGTGCATTGCAAAGCAACAGACATTCTGTTTTTTAGAAACCTGGCAAAGGCAATCCGGGAGAAAAAAAGTTTTTTTACTGAGCTATATTCTTCTAAAGAAAAAAATGAATTCTTTGATTATGCATTTGAATACACCAATCTGAAAAATATTCCCGAAGAGAGGAAAAAATATATTTATGCCTCTGATGGGATTGCTTCGTCTTCGGTACTTTCAAACAACGTTATTCTTTCTGTTGCTAATTACAATTTGATACCTTATTCCGATGAAGAGAATTCCGTTATAAAAAGAATCGGCAGTGTTTTTGAACAATCGTATACCCGGTTTTTAGATTTGCAGAAAGCAGAGGCCCAGGCAAGAGAAGCGTTGATTGAAGCTGCACTGGAAAGAGTAAGGAGCAGGACGCTCGCCATGCAAAAAAGTAATGAGCTTGCGGAAACTGCAGCCGTGCTTTTCCGCCAATTAATAAACCTTGGTATAGAACCGAAGCGTTTGTACATCGGTATTGTAAAAGATAACGAAGGCCACATTGAATTTTGGGTGACAGATGAAGATGGAGCAAAAGTGACCACCCAATTTATTAGCGATGTACGCCAAAATGCCAGTATGAAAAAAATGTACGTTGCGTGGAAAGAAGAAAAAAAATCAATAACGATCGACATCCAGGGAAAAGAATTGAAAGATTATCTTCATTACCTCGCGGATGAATTAAAGGTTCCTTTTAAAGATGGGCTTTCACAAAAAAGAAGAATACAAAGCCTCGCCATTTTTGGAAAAGGTTTTATTGGTATGGCATCACCGGATGAACAACCGGCTGAAACAATTAATTTATTGGAACGCTTTGCAGCAGTTTTTAATCTCACCTACACACGTTTCAACGATTTGAAAGTTGCAGAAGCTCACGCAATACAAACGGAAGAAGATCTTATAAAATTACAAACAGAAAAAAAGAGAGCAGAGGATGCGTTGATTGATTTAAGGGCAGCACAAAAACAATTGGTGCAGGCTGAAAAGATGGCATCGTTGGGGCAACTTACTGCAGGCATTGCGCATGAGATTCAGAATCCTTTGAACTTCGTGAACAATTTTTCTGAAGTAAGTAATGAGTTGATGGATGAAATGAAAGTAGAATTATCCAAAGGAAATTATGAAGATGTAAATGCAATAGCCGATGATGTAAAACAAAATTTGACAAAGATCAATTACCATGGCAAACGGGCAGATGCAATTGTAAAAGGTATGCTGCAACATAGCCGCACCAGCAGTGGAACAAAAGAACAGGCGGACATTAATTTATTGGTTGAAGAATATATTTCGCTTTGTTTTCACGGTTTAAGAGCAAAAGATCCTTCGTTCAATGCAACTATTAAAACTGATTTTGATCCTGCAATTGAAAAAGTAAAAATTATTCCGCAAGATATTGGAAGGGTAGTTTTAAATATGTTAACCAATGCTTTTTTTGCTGTAAATGAAAAAAGGAAATTGAAAGCGAATTCATATGAACCTACTGTTTCAATAAGCACAAAAAAAATCGATAACCATATTTCCATTAATATAAATGATAATGGCAACGGCATTCCTCAAAATATTATTGATAAAATCTTCCAGCCATTCTTCACCACAAAACCAACCGGACAAGGCACCGGGTTAGGCTTGAGTTTGAGTTATGATATAATTAAAGCCCATGGCGGCGAAATAAAGGTGGAAACGAAAGAAGGTAAAGGCACGGGGTTTATAATTCAATTGCCTGTATCATAAAATCAAATTAAGATTTAGCCATATCGTAGATTTTTATTCTTTTTTTTTATTCTTTCAAGTGCGCAACTGTGAGCTAAATACATCCCCTAATTTTATTAATCATTTAGGGAGGTACAATTCATCATTCATCATCTATTTTCCTAAATTTGCCGTATTAAAGAAAGGATGATTTTTCTTTATTCTTTTTATAATTTATTAGAAAATTTAATCTCTCAAATATGTTTGAATCGTTAAGCGACCGGTTAGACTCTGCATTTAAAAACCTTAAAGGGCAGGGCAGAATTACTGAATTAAATATTGCCTCCACTTTAAAAGACATCCGCCGGGCTTTGGTTGATGCTGATGTCAACTATAAAATAGCAAAAGATTTTACCGACAGCATAAAAGAAAAAGCCACCGGCGAGAAGGTTATTAATGCCATTAGTCCAGGGCAATTAATGGTAAAAATTGTGAAGGATGAATTGACCGAATTAATGGGTGGAACCGAAACGGACCTCGACCTTTCCGGGAATCCCGCCATAATCCTTATTGCCGGCCTTCAGGGAAGTGGTAAGACTACCTTTAGCGGCAAGCTGGCCAATTATCTTAAAACAAAAAAAGGTAAAAGCCCTCTTTTGGTTGCTGCGGATGTGTATCGCCCTGCAGCAATTGAGCAATTAAAAATATTGGGTGGCCAAATAGGTGTAGAGGTATACAATGAGCCTGAAAATAAAGATGTTGTATCAATTGTTCAAAATGCTATTAAGGAAGCCAAGTCAAAAAATAAAAACGTTTTAATTATTGATACTGCCGGCCGCCTGGCAATTGATGAAGTGATGATGACGGAGGTGGCCAATATTAAAGCCGCTTTATCGCCGAAGGAAATACTTTTTGTAGTAGATAGTATGACGGGACAGGATGCTGTAAATACGGCGGCGGCATTTAACCAGCGGCTTGATTACACGGGTGTTGTATTGACAAAATTGGATGGAGATACACGCGGTGGTGCTGCGATTTCAATTAAATCAACCGTACAAAAGCCGATTAAATTTGTAAGCAGCGGGGAAAAAATGGATACGTTGGATGTGTTTTATCCGGAACGTATGGCGCAACGCATACTCGGCATGGGAGATATTGTGAGCCTGGTAGAAAAAGCCCAGGAGCAGTTTGACGAAGCGCAGGCTGCAAAATTGGAAAAGAGGATCAGAAAAAATCAATTTGACTTCGAGGATTTTAAAACCCAGCTTCAGCAGATTAAAAAAATGGGCAATTTAAAAGATCTTATGGGAATGATTCCGGGAGTTGGAAAACAAATAAAGGACATCGATATAAATGATGATGCTTTTAAGGGTATTGAAGCTATGATCAATTCAATGACCGTAGAGGAACGTCGCAATCCGGATATAATTAATCCGAGCAGGAAGCAGCGGATTGCATCCGGAAGTGGAAAAGATATTGCTGAACTCAACCAGTTTATAAAACAATTTGACCAGATGAAAAATATGATGAAAATGATGAATAAAATGCCCATGGGTAAGCTGGCAGGACTTGGTAAGAAATAAAATCATCTGTAAAAAAAGTTCAAAAGGCTTGAAATTTAATTCCAGATAGTATTTTTTTTTACATTGATTTGTATTTTTGTTTTGAACCTCTTATATTTGCAATCCTTTCGAAACTAAATTTACTAACAACCCAAAAAAATTTCTATTTTTTATGGCTGTCAAAATGAGATTGCAACGCCATGGCTCCAAAAAAAGGCCATTTTACTTTATAGTAGTTGCAGATGCCCGTAGCCCACGTGATGGAAAATTCATCCAAAAGTTAGGCTCTTACAACCCGCTTACCGTTCCGGCAAGTATTCAAATCGATCGTCAAAAAGCGTTAGAGTGGCTGCACAAGGGTGCGCAACCTACCGATACTGTGCGTCGTATTTTAAGCTTTAAAGGTGTATTGTACCTCAAGCATTTGCTTCGTGGTGTTACACTCGGCTTATTTGATGAAGCCACTGCCATGGAAAAGTTCACAAAGTGGAGTACAGAACACGATTCTGAATTTGCCAAACGCCAGGAATCACACAAAAAAAGCAGGCCAACAAGCCGTCAGCCTATAGTTCGCAGAACTGATAGAAGTGCTTCGGTTGCCAAGGTTGCTGAACCGGTTGCAGCGAAAGCTCCAACTGAAAGTTCTTCCACTGAGGATAGCGCCGTTGCTGAATAAAATAAATTTAC
>JBBRSV010000205.1:0-3912 GCA_038245055.1 Chitinophagales bacterium
ACTAACGGATGCGTATAGCCGAAAAATTGTAGGCTTTCATGTAAGTGATAATATGAGAGTAGATAGTGCTGTAGTTGCCTTGCAAAAAGCGCTCGATCAAAAACCAACAGATGCTATTGTCATCCACCACTCAGATCGTGGTATACAAGATTGTAGCAATGATTATGTAAAACTTTTAAAAGAACATCATGCCTTAATCAGCATGACCATAAATGGAGACCCTTATGAAAATGCCATGGCAGAAAGAGTCAATGGTATTTTAAAAACAGAGTTGATTGCGGAAAGTTATACGGATGTTAGAGAAGCGATGCAACACATAACAAGATGTATAACGGTATATAATTTCAGAAGGGTTCACAGCAGTATTAATTATCAGATTCCTCATCATGTTCATGTTCAAAAAGGACCACAAATTAAAAGATGGAAAAATTATTATAAACCCAGACAACAAAAAAGAGATGAATTATTGGAAGCACATAACAGCCAGCCGCACAACGCACGGCAACTTCACAAAATGTCAACCCTGGTTAGGATCAATTATATTTGTCAACCTATACCAGGATTATTATTTAAAACTGTCAACTTTTTTTAGGACGAGTCAGGTTAATTCCCCAACTGCACAAAGCCTCGACCTTAGCGGCAACCATTTGGAAATACCAGGCAATAAAGGAAGCATAAACCAAAATATACCATGAAAATTAGATGTATCATCTTTATATTTTCATTCTTCATTGTTTCAAATTCATTTTCACAAAATGTTATACTCCTCAATCCGTTTTTTACAGAAAAGAATGCCGTCCTTCTTCCACAAATCGAAGGCGACTGGAACATTACAGATTTGGATGTAACCGTTTCCATTCATAAATCGGGAGACAATTTTTATTCATTGAAATACGGAAATGAAAAACAGCCATCAACTTTTGAAGTAGCATTTGTAAAAACTAGCGGAGCACTCTTGATGGACCTATGCCCGGTTATACCGGAAAGTGTTGGCGATGATGATTACAGGAACAGTTTTTTAAGAATCCATACTGTTTATAAAGTGGGGTTTAACGGAGACAGTTTGAAGCTCGCTGAGTTAAACTATGCATGGTTTTATGACTATGCCATTAAAAAGAAATTGCCACTGGAATATAAATGGACTGACAATGGCATATTGCTGACTTTAGCAACAGAGGAATTAGATTCTTTTTTTGCCGAACAAAAAGATGACAAAAGTTTCTGGGGACATTTTACCGATTTAGCAAAGAAAACATCACACCCTGAAATAAGGGAACCCGCGGCAAAGCTTATTCTTGCAAATAAAATTCCGGAAGAACTTTCACAAAGCTGCATGCCCGCATTTCCGTTTAAAGAAGGTTGGTTGGGTGGTGATGGAGATGTTTCTGTACCCATCAGTAAAACACAAACTTTATTTATTTTCAGCGATACTTATGTGGGAAATAAGAATCAGCAAAACCGCTCGGATCCGGGATTGGAAATGGTTTCAAACACAGTGGCACTTGAAACCTGTTTGCCCGGAGGAAAGACAGATGTTCATTATTACTGGAACAACATGTACACTGATAAACCTCAACCCCTATTTAAAAGTTTTACAGGTCGCTACAGGTATTGGGCAAACAGTGCGTTTATGTATGAAAAATACCTGTACGTGATCCTTCAAAAAATTGCCCATGAGCATGGTGCAGATCCGCATGATATTTTTGGCTTTTCTTCACCCGGGGTTACCCTGGCTAAAATTAGAAATCCCTCAGCCCCTCCCACTCAGTGGAATATTGAACTATTCCCTTTGCAAAGCTTTGCCTATCCGGATATAAACCCTCATTGTGAGGCCATACAGGATAATTTCATCTATTTTTTTGTAAGCCAGTATGGGAATGACGATTACCAGTTCCTTGTTCGAAAAAAACTTGATTCCATTGAAAACCCTGAAGCATCTTTTGAATATTATGCACTGGATAAAACCTGGAAAACAGGTATCAGGGCAAATGATATGGATACGCTCATTCATGGCTTCAGAGCCAATACAGTAAATTATCATGCTGACATTAAGAAATGGGTAATGGTTTGCGATATAAAGTTTTTTGATAACAAAATAAAGATTCGCACATCTGCATCACTTACAGGTCCCTGGTCAGAAGAGGATATTGTTTATGAAGTGCCGGAAATAACGCCCGGCACCAACTCTTACAGCAAAAACAACTTCTGTTATCTCAGCAGGGAATGCATTCAGAATTATGATCCTAAAACCCATACGATGCTCCTCACCTATGATACCAACAATACATCTTCGGCTGAAATAGAGACTAATCCAAAAATTTATACGCCTAAAGTGATAACGGTTTCATTGAAAAAGTATGGCAGCCGCTAACATTGCATCCTATGTACCTAAAAGTCTTTGAGAAAGTTAATATGGTAGATTGTTTTTATTAATTTCTTTTGAAAGAGAAAGTTCAAAAGGAATTGAACCTTTCCCCTTCGCAAGATTTTTTCGTCATCCCAAATTTAATATTTTTTTTTAAATCAACACACCCAGCATCCTATGAGTAGTCATTGTTTTTTTGCAGCTTAGCTTTCGGTGGCTTACATACATGCTACAGTTCTCTGTTTTGATTGTTTGATTTTTTACGCTTAGCCCCGAAGCTTCGGAAGTGGCGTAAATACAGGCGCTACAGTCTTGGCAAAGAAAATCTTTCGCCGTTTGATTAGTAAAGCTATAACAACTTTTGTTTAGTAGTCAGCCTGCTGGTTTTATTTATTGGCATGTTGGTTAATAAATATTGCTTCAATGTTTTTTGAAAGAACCCTGCTGCAGCCCTGGCATAGTATATTTTATTACACCCCTACCCAGGTTCCAACTGGCTTTATGAATATCCATGCCTACATAGATATTTTGTCCTTCGAAATTTGATTTAATTTTGTTCATGACTGTTGAGGTTTTTATAGTGAAATTAAAAGTTTCTGTAGCGACTTATACTGGCTACTTCTTAAACTGCCTCAACAGTTTTTAGGTTACATGGAGACTTTGCAAAAGCAGGGCTGACGTGCATTTCATCATCTTTTGCGCTTCTGTCATCTTTAGTCCGGGCTGAAATTTCTTTGTTCGGCTTTTTGTTCTTAATTTCATCTTCGGTAACTTTATTGGGCTGACGTTCGGGCTGAAGAATATAAATTTCCCTGCCATCGCCAAGCCCCAAACGTAAGCAGTAATGCATCCGCATTTCTCAAGTCAGAGATATTCTATATTTTTGGAAAAAGATTTTATATGGCAAGTGCTTTAAAATATATGGTTGACGAAAATGGTGAAAAGACCTCTGTTTTAGTTCCTTTAAAAACGTGGGAAAAAATAAACCAGGACTATTATAGGCTTCAAAACAAGCTTAACGTTTTGACTGGAATAAAAGAAGGTTTAACCGAAGTACATGACGCAAGGAAATCTGGAAAAAAGTTACAAACTTTAAAAGAGTTTTTGCGTGAAAGTAACAGTTAAAATCACGAAATCTTTTAGTTCTGCTGCAAAACCACTTCTTAAAAAATATCATTCTTTATCTAAGGACTTGCTTAACCTTGAGAAAGAACTAATAGCGACACCTAGACTAGGAACTTCATTAGGACAAGACGTTTACAAAATACGATTAAGAATTTCAAGCAAGGGAAAAGGTAAAAGCGGCGGTGCACGAATTATATCTTTTGTTGAGACGATGTTGATTGGCGTGAAGGAGAAAATTTCTGACGAAGAAATAATGGTTAATCTGCTTACCATTTATGATACATTGATGATGCTCATTTTGTTTTTTCCTTCCAACACCTTTCGTTCAAAATAAGCCTTCATTTCTGTGTCATTTTGTATAGCTGATAATGCACAGAGGTGCAATAATTTTTTGAGTTTTTTATTGGCAAACGGGCTGACTG
>JBBRSV010000206.1:0-3838 GCA_038245055.1 Chitinophagales bacterium
GCAAGCATTCCATCATCGTTATAAATGTCATCGTAAAAAACAAGTTTATCGTTCCTGGCTTCACATCCAAAATATTGAATAAATAACGGCAACCTGCTTTTTACGATTATTCGTTTTCTATCCTTATTAGCAAGCCATGTTTTAATTGAATCGACATTGTAAGCAAGTTTTTTTTCACTTATTCTGTTCAGGCTATCATTTCTCGCAATGTAAAAAGCAAGCTCCTCCCATTTTTGAACACGCACGCAACCATGACTTAAATCGCGCTCAGTATTTTGAAAAAGATAGCGCTGGTTGGTGTCGTGCAAGTAAACACTGTATGGATTATTAAAATTGAATTTTAAAATACCCAACGCATTGTCATCTCCACTTCCCTGCATTACTTTCCAGGGGATTCCGTTGGTATATTTTGACCATTTAACAACGTATGGGTCTACCACATTTCCATCATCATCAACGAGATTAAATCCTTTACGGGCAAGATAGCCCGGGTCCTTTTTTAGTGCAGGCAAAATATCTTTCTTAATAATACTTTCCGGAATTGTCCACTGAGGATACGTAACCATGTCGCTTATCATAGAGTATAAAACCGGCGTGCGTGTTGTTGGCTTACCAACGATAACTTTAGAACGCAGCACCAGAGTATCAGTATCAAATACTTCAAGATAATAACTGGGAATATTCACCAAGACATATCGCACCGGCATGGTGTCGGGTAACTGCTTATAACGGTCTAGCGTAACTGCAATTCTTTTAAATTTTTCTACGTCAAAATTATTGAGCGCCTCCACCAGCTTTACACTTATTTTTCCATCCTTTTTTATTTTGTGTGCAGCCTGGTATTTCTTTATAGCCTTACTAAAAATTAATGAATCGGGATTGTCATCACCCGGTATATTTATACCTGCCTGCACTAACCTTTTTTGCAAATTTTTTACAAGCAGTTCTGAGTCTTTTTGAGGATAAACAATATACTGGTATTGCTTATAATTCATGCTATCAACAAAATCTTTTATCACATTTTTTAGTGATTGATATCGATCGTTTGAAGGTTCAATGGAATTAAAGATGTTAGTGACAAAACTATTTTGCCGGGCAACTTCCAGATTTTTAATAAAAAAGGAATCGACGAACTTTTCTTTTTTAACAATGGAAACACTATCTGGCAGTAACCTTCCTTCTTTTAAATCTTTTGCTATTCGCATAAAAGCATCGCTTAGCATCAGGTCAGCTTTGGTCCAAACAATCGCATCCGTTTTTGTCAAAGTATCCTCGACCAGTTTTTTTCTCAGCGCTAAAATATCTTTGTAATGGTAGTCCGAGGGATACAATCCATAATATTTCGAATTCTTTACAAAATCAAAAAGTGAATCCGCGACCGGGAGCCATTTTTCCTTTTTGCTCCAAATATTGTGATAATCATTTTTATCGTAAAATGAAGCTATGATTTCAGTCAGGCTTAATTTGATCGAATCATTTATTTTACCATTATTGTCTTTTGCAAATTGTATTACTGCCTTTATATTGTCAGTAATTTGATCATCCATGTCCTCCGGTTGTTTTACAATTTCCTTTTTTACAGCAGCATGTTTTGTTTTACAACTAAGCACGCAAAATATTGGAATAAGGAGCAAAAAAACATAGACTAAATTTGTTTTTCTCAGCATATAACTGCATGAATTTTATTAAAGAAATGTTCTTAAGTTAATGGAAACTAATATGATTTATAGTGCAAACAATTTTTTGAGGTGGTTGGCATTTTTTTTAATAATAAATTGTCTTACATCCACAAACGTTTTGGCACAATCAAATGTCGGTAATAAGTATGGATTAAACGTAGTAAATAAACTAAAATTATTGAAAAATGAAATTACTGTTGATTCTAATCAGGGGATGGTAGATGTACTAAGGAAAATTCCATCTGTAGTTTTGGACTTAAAATATGCAGGTATCAATAATTTTATGCATATAAAGCTGTACCCAACTTTGCATACAACTTACCTACGACTGCCCGCAGCAAACGCATTGAAAAAAGTTGTCGCTGACCTGGAAATTAAAGGGCTAACGATCAAAATATTTGATGCATACCGGCCTTATTCAATTACGGAACAAATGTGGGAAAAGGTAAAAGACAGCCGTTATGCGGCAGACCCGTCAAAGGGCAGCGGGCATAACCGCGGTATAGCTGTTGATGTCACGATCGTAGATCTTCATACCAGGAAGGAAATTACGATGCCAACAGGATTTGACAACTTCAGCGACACCGCGCACCAGGACTTCATGCAACTTCCTGAAGAGGTTTTGCAAAATAGATTACTTCTTAAAAGTACAATGGAAAAATATGGATTTATACCTCTCGAAACGGAATGGTGGCATTTCAGTTTACCGCATCCGGATGATTATGAAATACTAAATCTATCCTTTGATGACTTAAAAAAACTTTCGAAGCAACACCGTTAAACTTTAACTGCCGCATACATTTTTTCAACAAATAATAAGGTCGCCGGGCAATATTCAATATTTTGTTTATGGACATACATATAATCCGTTAATGGCTTTTTTATCAGGTGCGGAAACCCTGCACAATCAGCGGGGCGCACCGCATAAATAGAACACCGGTTTGTTTTCAAATCAAGGAACTGGCAGGGACGTGATTTATTCATCCAGTCATTTTCCCTCTTATCAAGATAAAGCCATTTTTGTTTAAAATCTTTAGGCCTCATGCCAAGATGAGCGGCGACTCTTTTGATATCGCTAAAGGTATAAGTTGGGCTCATTACTTTGCAGCAATTAGCGCAGCTGATACAATCTACTTTTTCCCATACTTCTTTATCAGCCCGGTCTGCGAGCATTTCAAGATTCGGCGGAGGATTATTTTCTGTTCTTGTTATAAAATGCCTTAAGGATTTTCTATTTGCTTCAAATTTTTTCTTGTGCTTGCGAAGATTGACCGCCATGAAATATTGATGATGATGTTGATTATAGAATACGTATGTTTAAAATATAAATGTAGCTTAAAATTTATTTTAATTTCGCAACCATTAACAGCAGTTTTTAAATGTGGGACATTTACAAAAAAGGATTTAAGGCCTATCTTCAATTGGAAAAATCTTTATCAGACAACTCTGTAGATGCTTACCTGCATGACATAGATAAATTCACGCAGTTCCTTTCATTTAGCGAACCCACCTTTAATCCCGGGCAAGTTAAACTTGAGCACCTTGAAAAATTTTTAAGGTGGATCAGCGAATTAGGAATGACCCCATCTTCCCAATCAAGGATCATCTCCGGGCTCAGAAACTTTTATAAATATTGCCTCCAAGAGCAACTTTCCAAAACCGATCCCACAATATTGGTGGAAACACCAAAACTAAAAAAGCAGTTACCGGATATTTTAAGCTTTGCAGAAATAGAATCAATAAGCAATGCGATTGATGTAAGTACTCCTGAAGGCGCTAGAAATAAAGCAATTATTGAAACGTTGTATAGTTGTGGATTAAGGGTAAGCGAGTTGGTAAACCTCAGGTTATCATGCTTGTATTTTGATGTTGGCTATATTCGAATTATTGGAAAGGGCGATAAAGAAAGGCTGGTTCCCGTAGGTGCACCAGCCATAAAATATATAAGTCTATATAGGCAAAATATTCGGGTACACGTTCCCGTTATTCCAGGCAATGAAGACATTCTTTTTTTAAATAGAAGAGGCCGAAAACTATCCCGCGTAATGATTTTTATGATCATAAAAGACGCGGCTAAGAAAGCAGGCATTTCTAAAAGTATTTCACCACATACTTTCAGACATTCATTCGCAACACATTTGGTTGAAGGAGGCGCAGAC
>JBBRSV010000207.1:0-3650 GCA_038245055.1 Chitinophagales bacterium
GATCACCCTAACTGGTAATGGCGCATTGCTTGAGCAGTTGAAGCAGATATTTGTAAAGCAGGCGTAAAAATTCGCCTGTGGCGAATTCGGCAGAAACGTACAATAACATCCGGTATCATTCCGGTGCCGGATGTTTTTTAATTTTTGTACTTAGCTTTAGTACTACTATTAAACATCGTTGTGTCACTCACTTGTACGGCATACCTTTATTGAGCTTTTATTAAAGCGAAGAAAAATTATAACAAAATGGAAAACATAAAAAACATATTAACCAAAATAGAGAAAACTAAAAAAATCAAAATACTCTATGCCTGCGAAACAGGTAGCAGGGCCTGGGGCTTTCCTTCGCCGGATAGTGATTTTGATATACGGTTTATCTACAGGCACGATAGGGATTGGTATTTGTCATTAAGTGCAAAAAAGGATACGCTAGAGATAATGGATGGCGATCTGGATATAACAGGTTGGGATCTGAAAAAATCTTTAATGTTGTTAAAAAAATTAAACGCATCACTGATAGAAAGATTTCAATCGCCAATAATGTATTTTGAAGAAGGGACTTTTAAAAATGATTTTAAGGACCTGGTAACAAACTACTATTCGCCAACTGCAGTCTTTTTTCATCATTATTCTTTGGCAAAAAACTTTTGGGAAGAACTGAAAGATGCCGAAGAAGTAAAACTGAAAAGCTATTTTTATCTCATAAGGTCATTGTTGAATTGCAACTGGATAATAAAAGATAAATCGGTATTGCCGATGCATATAGAAGGGCTGATGGTTTTTTTAGATGATGATATAAAGTATAAGCTGAGAGAACTGATAGCATTAAAGGCAACAGTGGGCGAAAAATACCTGCATCCAAAAGATGATGATCTTAATAAATGGATAACAGGTTTGTGGGAGGTGATAGAAATGTCGAAGGAAAACCTGGGCATAAACAGAACAGATTTTTCTTTGCTGAACAATTTCTTTTTAAAAACAATAAACGGCAATGTTAACGCTTGAACAAATAAAGAACAATGGCTGGCTCATTTTTGAAGTAATAACCGGTAGCCGGGCTTACGGACTGGATACAGCAAAATCTGATACCGATATCAGGGGTGTGTTTGTATTGCCCAAAGCGTTGTTCTATTCGTTAGATTATGTGCCGCAGGTTGCCAACGAAACCAATGATATTGTGTATTACGAGTTAAGGCGGTTTATAGAATTGCTGTCGAAGAATAATCCCAACATCATGGAGTTGCTGAACACGCCGGAGAATTGTGTGCTGTACAAACATGAAATAATGAATCTGGTAAAACATGAAATGTTTTTATCTAGGCTTTGCGAAAAAACCTTTGCCAACTATGCTTTTACACAAATAAAAAAAGCATACGGACTGGAAAAGAAAATAGTTAGCCCGGTAGATGAAATAAGGAAATCGGTTTTGGATTTTTGTTTTGTATATGTTGGTAAAGAAGCTGTGCCTTTTGAAAGGTTTGCAACTGAGAACGGTTTTATGCAGGAAGAAATGGGCTTGTCTGCAATCACACATTTAAAAGGTTGTTACAATCTGTATCATTCAAAATCTAAAAAATACAGCGGCATAATAAAAAGGGAGAACGCCAATGATGTTGCCTTAAGCAGCATACCAAAAGGCGAACTGCCAATAGGAATGTTGTATTTTAATAAGGATGGTTACTCGGTGTATTGCAAACAGTATAAGCAATATTGGGATTGGGTGCAGGTGCGTAATGAAGATCGTTACAACACTACCATGTCGCATGGAAAAAACTACGACTCCAAAAACATGATGCATGTTTTCAGGCTGCTACTGATGGCAAAAGAAATTGCAGAAGAAGGAAAAATAAATGTGTTTAGAAAGGACAGGGAGTTTTTGTTAGGTATTAAACAAGGCGAATATGAGTATGATGAATTGGTAGCAAAGGCAGAAGCTTTGAAAGATAATCTGAGTGTAGTTTATCAAAACTCAGACTTGCCTGAAGAACCGCTGATTGAAGAAGTGAATAAATTATTAATTAAAATGAGGGAGGTGTATTATGGATAATAAAAAATTATATCCGGAACTGGCAGCCTACATCTGGGATTATTGTCATCGTATGAATGCTCAGGAAAGCGCTGCTTACAGGCATAAAATTGCTGTTGACAGAATTGCCTATGGAAACAGGATAAGATTTCATCAGTATCAAAATGAAGAACAGTATTTGTCCAGTGATGAAGCAGTTTTAAAATTGCTTGAAAATGGGTATGAAAACTTTAAACTTTTGGTGGCAACAAGAATTTGGGATGAGCACAAGGATGAGTTAGAATTGAACCTGTGCCCAAAGTGTAAAAAAATAGCAAGAACACCCTGGGCTGAGCAGTGTAGGTTTTGTCTTCATGCCTGGAGAGAGGAGAAGAAATAAATTAGTCAAAGACGAAATTAGAAAATGAGCAAATTAAAATTAACTGGAAAACAAATCCGTGCTATTGGTTACCCGGAAGGGCCTGTAGTGAGTGTGGCCATGCATACCATGTGTACACACTTTAAACATCATACAGAGGAAGATGCTTTGCAGATACTAAAAGATGTATTGTCAGCGCCTGAAAATTATTTGGCTGATGAAGTACTTAATAAAATTGTAGAAAAATTAATTGAACCTGTGGTTGAAGAAGTAGCTGAAATTCCGCTGAATGAAAAAGGCATTGAATACAATGTGTTTGGTGCCAAGCATATTGAAGAAGGCGCTTTGCTGCAAATGCAAACCGCAGCCAAATTACCTGTGGCAGTAGCCGGTGCTTTAATGCCCGATGCACACCAGGGTTATGGCTTACCAATTGGTGGTGTACTGGCAACAGACAATGCCATCATTCCTTATGCGGTTGGTGTGGATATTGGTTGCAGAATGTGCTTAAGCATTTTCTCCATTGATCCTGATGAATTGAAAAAAAGAGAAGCTAATTTTCAAAGAGAATTAGTTGCCAGTACTTTATTTGGCGCAGGTAGAGAATTTAGTGAAAGAACAGAACATGAAGTGCTGGACAGAAAAGAATTCAGTGAAATAAATTTTCTGCAACCATTACAACACAAAGCATTAAAGCAATTGGGTACAAGTGGCAGCGGCAACCATTTTGTGGAGTTTGGTAAGGTAGAAATTACCGATGCTGCAAACCCAATGGGTTTACCGATTGGTGATTATGTTGGTTTGCTTAGCCATAGTGGTAGCCGTGGCTTGGGTGCAAATATTGCCAACCACTACACACAAATTGCCATGCAAAAAACTGTGTTGCCAAAAGAAGCAAAACATTTAGCCTGGCTGGACCTAGATACTGAAGAAGGAATGGAATATTGGTTGGCAATGAACCTGGCTGGCGATTATGCAAGTGCCTGTCACCATACTATTCATGCAAAAATTGCAAAAGCCATTGGCGAAAAGCCATTGGCCATGGTAGAGAACCACCACAATTTTGCCTGGAAAGAAATGTGGGAAGGAAAAGAAGTAATTGTTCATCGTAAAGGTGCAACGCCCGCCGGTAAAAATGTGCTGGGTATAATTCCGGGTAGTATGACGGCGCCGGGTTTTATTGTAAAAGGTAAAGGAGAAACGGCTTCTTTAAATTCTGCAAGTCATGGTGCCGGTAGAAAAATGAGCCGTACCAAAGCCCTGGCC
>JBBRSV010000208.1:0-3610 GCA_038245055.1 Chitinophagales bacterium
TTGTTTCATGTGCATTTGTATATAAGTGCTAATTTAGTTTTTTTATGGCATTACAATACAAATACAAACAACCGTTCATCCTTTTACTTTGTGCCTTTGTGGCTTTGTGGGCAATCCTTTTCACTTCCTGTAAAAACCACAATCATCCCGATAAAAAAATATTTCATTACAACGAAAGCAGCGGCCTTGCAACACTTGACCCGGCTTTTGCCAAAAGCAAACAGGTAATGTGGGTAGCACATCAGCTATACAATACCTTAATTGAAATTGACAGCAATATGCAGATGCAGCCTTCGCTGGCAAGCCATTGGAAAATTTCTGATGACAATCTCACCTTCACTTTCTTTTTAAGGAATGATGTGTTTTTTATGGATGATGCCTGTTTTGCAAACGGGAAGGGCCGTCAATTAACGGCTTACGATGTTGAATACAGTTTTAAAAGAATTATTGATAAAACTACCGCCAGTCCCGGTGCATGGATATTTAATAACCGGGTTGATTCTGCAAATGGATTTAAAGCCATTGATGATACTACATTTCAATTGAAACTGATTCGCCCTTTTCAATCCATACTCGGTATTTTAAGTATGCAGTATTGTTCCATCGTTGCAAAGGAAGCGGTGGAGAAATATAAAAATGATTTTCGTAGTCACCCCGTTGGCAGCGGGCCTTTCAGTATAGTTGCCTGGGAAGAAGGGCAGGCCCTTATTTTAAAAAAGAATGAGCATTATTTTAAAAAAGATGCCAATGGCAACCAACTGCCTTACTTAGATGGCATCAAAGTTTCTTTCTTTAACAGCAAGGCAACCGAGTTCCTGGAGTTTCAGCAAAACCGGCTGGATTTTATTGATGATATTGATCCTTCTTTTAAAGATGAAGTATTAACCAAGACAGGCAATCTTAAAAAAATATGGGAAGGTAAAATTGAATTGCACAAGCATCCTTATCTCAATATAGAATACCTGGGTATTTTGGTTGATGGAGAAAATGAACTGGTAAAAAATTCACCTTTGCGTTTGCAAAAAATAAGGCAGGCAATTAATTATGGTTTCGACCGTAAAAAAATGATGCTGTACCTGCGTAACAGCATTGGCATTGCGGCAGAGAGTGGTTTTGTGCCTGCCGGGCTTCCTTCTTTTGATTCTGTTGCAGTGCCTGGTTATCATTACGATGTTGCCAAAGCAAAACAATTGCTTACTAAAGCCGGTTATCCCGAAGGGAAAAATTTACCCGAAATAAAATTGCTAACCATTCCCATTTATGGCGATCTTGGAAGCTATATCGCCAACGAACTTTTACAGGTGGGTATTAATGTTAAGGTAGAAGTAATACAGAAAAGTTTGTTGATGGAGCAAACATCCAAATCGCAGGCACCGTTTTTCAGGGGCAGCTGGATTGCTGATTACCCCGATGCTGAAAATTACCTGAGTGTTTTTTATGGTAGAAACCCGGCGCCGCCCAATTATACCCGTTATAAAAATGCAGCGTTTGATGCGCTCTATGAAAAAGCCTTATCAGAAAAAAATGATTCACTTCGTTATAAATTGTATCAGCAAATGGACAGGATCATCATCAACGATGCGCCGGTGGTGCCGCTTTGGTACGATATGGCGATACACCTGGTACATAAAAATATTTCAAATTTCTATCCAAACAGTTTAAACCTGCTGGAGCTGAGAAGAGTGAAAAAATTATAAATTTGATCAAACAATCAACATGAAATCATTTAGAAAAGTAAAAGTAATTGCTGCGCTGGTAATTTTCGTTTTTATTGGTATGGCTGCTGTTAAGCAACCGGTAAATTCAGAGTTTAAAAACCTGCAGGTACTACCAAAAAATATTACAGCCGATTCGCTTGATAAGATCATGGATGGCTTTAAGGCAGGTCTGGGCGTTGATTGTGGGTTTTGTCATACCTACAACAAAGACATTTATAAAATGGAATTTGAGAAAGATACCAAGCCTGAAAAGGAAATTGCCCGTAACATGATGCGGATGACGATGGACATCAATAAAAATTATTTTCAATTTAATGAAACCGTAACGGCTGCTCAGGTGCAGGCAGTTACCTGTTACACCTGCCACAAGGGAGTTGTAATACCTGAGAAAGAAAAAAAGGCGACAATTAATTCTCCGTTTAATTTCAAACCAAACTAAGCAGGACGTTGGGCTAAGAGTTGAAGGAGAAAAGGAGGCGAAAATTTTAGCTAAGAGGACAAAGGAGAAAAGAAGCTAAAGGGAGGAGTTTGAACTTATCTCTTTCACTTCTTTTCACTTCTTAGCTCAAAATATAAGCAGGAACATAATTCCTTCTTTCACTTTTTCTCCTTTGTCCTCTTAGCTTATTCTACTAGTGTTTTTTCAGCTTACTCTTAAAAACCTTCTCAAACTTTTCAACTTTGGGTCTTATTACAAACTGGCAATAACCCTGACTGCCATTACTGTTATAATAATTCTGGTGATAATTCTCTGCCGGATAAAAAATAGTGAATGGTTCCAGTGTAGTAACAATGGGATTATCAAATGCGCCGCTTTTATCGAGTTCAGCTTTATACTTTGCTGTCTTGGCCCGTTGCTCTTCGTTATGATAAAAAACCACACTGCGGTATTGTGTGCCCACATCGGCTCCCTGGCGGTTTAAAGTTGTAGGGTCATGCGTTTTCCAGAATACTTCCAATAGCTCGTCGAAGGTTATTTTCTTAGGATCGTACATAATATTCAAACATTCGGCATGACCGGTTGTTTTGCTGCAAACCTGCTCGTACGTTGGGTTGGGAACAGAACCACCGCTGTAACCACTGGTAACTTTTTCAACACCTTCCAGTTGCTGAAAAATGGCCTCCGTACACCAGAAGCAACCGGTGCCGAAGGTAGCTGTATCCAGCTTAATGGTAGAATTCGTCATTGGTTTATTATCCTCTTTTGTTTTTACAGAATTGTTTTCCATTTGTGCACAGGAGCTTAACCCCATAAAGCTAACAACCGAAATGAACAGAAATCTTAACATGGTTTGTAGTTTTTTCATTTACTTACGCAAAGGTAAATGGCATAGATTGTACAACAAGTTACCGCAACAAAAGTTTAACAAACATTGCTGCTGCCAGTAAATACCTGTATTTTGCAATTATGAGATTCACTTATATTATTTTAGCATCACTGATCATTCTTTCCTGCAATCAAAAAACAGTTATGGATAAGCTTACTGCACATGCTTTTCGGTTAAAGCCCGGCGAAGACCTTAAAACCGGTATTTAAAACCTGGTGAACGAAAAGCAAATTAAAGCAGGATCGGTGAGTACTTGTGTCGGCAGCCTGACAAATTACCAAATTCGTTTTGCCAACCAGCCCAATGGCAGCAGCGACAGTGACCATTTTGAAATTGTGAGCCTCACCGGAACCGTTTCAACAAACGGATCTCACCTGCATATCAGCATCAGCGACAGCACCGGCAAAACCATTGACGGGCATTTAATGGAAGGCTGTAAAATTTATACCACTGCCGAAATAGTTATCCTCAGCAGCAATGAATTTATTTTTAAAAGAGAGAAGGATGGAACAACGCCCTTGGATGAGTTGCAGGTTCAGCCAATTGAAAAATAAAGAATACAAA
>JBBRSV010000209.1:0-3594 GCA_038245055.1 Chitinophagales bacterium
ACCTTCAGGTGGTTTGCATACCCTGTCTGTACAGCGTATGCGGTAGGCCTACTACCATCTTCTATACAACATTGAAAAGAACTATCAATTTCCTTTCATTCGTGACACACCGAACCAAGGCGTGGAAAAACAGATGCCAGCATCATGAATTTTCAGATTTTAATTATATTAATTGCAGCAATAGCCGTAGCGGTATTTAATCGTTGGCTATTTGAAGTGAAACGTAAACAACGCCGTGACTATTATAGAAACGACTATCTCAAGTCGGACGCATGGAAGCGGAAACGTTATGTTGTATTAAAGAGAGATAATTGGCGTTGCGTATATTGTGGTGCACAACAAAAGGTTTTGTGCAATTGGGGCTATACGGAAGTACAATCACCAGCAGTGCATATCCAAGCTTTGTATCCGGCGGACGGAATTCTGTTGGACATTAGTTCTTAACATCGACTTTTAATTATAAATTTAGCTTCAGTTCCGGGCAGACAGTTGGTCAATTCCCCAACTGCACAAAGCCTCGAACGTAATCAAACTGGTTACACAAAAAAATCCCCCTTAAATATTTCCCTTCTTCAATTCTTTCACAGCATAGTCGCATGCCCTTGCAGTAAGTGCCATATAAGTCAATGAAGGGTTCACACATGATGAGGATGTCATACAAGAACCATCTGAAATAAACACGTTGGATACTTCGTGCATTTGGTTGAATTTATTTAACACAGAAGTTTTTGGATCTTTTCCCATCCGTGCAATTCCCATTTCATGATTGGCATTTCCGGGGAAAGAAATTTTCGCCTCTACATCAATGTCTTTGTAACCGATAGCTTCCAGCATTTCTTTGCCTTGTGTAACCATGTCTTCGTGCATTGTCTTTTCGTTATCTTTAAATTCACAATCAACTGCGATGATAGGTCGCCCCCATTTATCTTTTTTAGTATTGTTTAAAGTAATCCTGTTTTCAGGATAAGGCAGGCATTCACCGAATGAATATAAACCCAAATGCCATCCACCCGGCTCTGTCATTGTTTCTTTTAACTCAGCCCCAATAGAAGCATCGCCTTGCGCCGGCGATCGTGATGCGCTTATCCCATAATTATAGCCGCGAAGAAATGCCGGTGTTGTATCAGTAACATTTCTGAAACGAGGTATATATGCAGGCGTTGGCCTGCGGCCATAATAATAACTGTCCAGGAAACCATCTACCGGGCACGATATTGAAATGCCTTTATGATGATCCATCAGGTTGCGCCCTGCCTGGTCGCTGCCATTACCAAGTCCGTTTGGAAAACGATTTGAAGTAGAATTTAATAAAATAAAGGCGGTAGCAACAGTTGCTGCATTAAGAAAAATAATCCGCGCATAGAAAGTTTCTGTACGCATGGTTTCAGTATCTATTATTTCCACGCCTGTCGCTTTCCCATGCCTCCCGGCAGGCAGGTGTTTTTGTTCATCATAAATAACTGTATTCACGAGTGAGTTAGGCCTTACTGTTAGATTGCCTGTTGCATACGCCGCAGGAATGGTACTTGCATTGGTGCTGAAGTATGCGCCAAACGGGCATCCCCGGTGGCAAAGATCGCGTGCCTGGCATTGCCCTCTTCCCTGCACCGGCTTTGTAAGGTTCGCCGTTCTGCCCATGATAACTTTACGGCCCGGAAAATTTGACTCAACCTTTTGTTTAAAATCTTTTTCCACGCAATTCATTTCAAAAGGAGGTTGAAATATTCCATCGGGCAATTGCGGAATTCCTTCCACCGAACCACTCACACCAATAAATGATTCGGCATAATCATACCAGGGTGCAATGTCTTTGTATCTTATCGGCCAATCCACACCATGTCCGTCTTTCAGGTTGGCATCAAAATCAAGATCGCTCCAACGATAGCACGCTCTTGCCCATAACAACGAGCGTCCGCCTACAACTCCGCTTCTTATCCAGTCAAAGCGTTTGGTTTCATCGTAAGGATTCTCCTGGTCGTTTATATAGAAATGTTTATTGTCTTCGCGAAAAGAATAATGCCTGCTCTGAACATAATTTCGTTTTTTATCTTCTTCTGTAAGGTGAAGGCGGTGTGTAAATTCCCAGGGATCTTTTGTGGCAGTTGGATAATTCGGATGCACTACATTGTTGCCACGATCGAGCAATAAAACTTTCAATCCTTTTTCACACAATTCCTTTGCGGCCCATCCGCCGCTGATTCCTGAACCAACTACAATGGCATCATAGGTGTTTTGCGTTTTTGCTTTGTTGTTCAAATAGGTTGAATCCGGCATAGTCAGGTAGAATATTAGCTGATTAATATTTTGATATGCCCGAAACGAAACTTTTTTACTTTTTTAAATGACATACTTCTTTTGAAGAATCCTGCGGGCTGATTAAAAATACGATTTTTTAATAATTAACAACGGGTGCATTTCAAATTTTCGTTTTCATAAATGCGTAAATTAGAGAAACCAAAACCATCCACCATGACCAGGTCTGAATATCTTGATTTAGCCTCCCAACGTTATGATAAGTTCAGGGAATTAAATAAAATAGACAACTTTTATGACTATGAAGTGGAGTTTGTAAAAATTTTAAATGATTTAGGGCGAGAAATTTTAGAAAAAAATTTAAGCACGCTTGTTAAGGACAAGCGTAAAAAAAAACCTCACGACCTTAGGTCAGGTGACGATTAACAACAGCCATGAGTTTAGTACAGGCAAAAATGGGTTTCAGATAAGCCCCAGGATGCAGGAGTTAATGGTGTATGCAGGGCAGTTGGACAGTTATGAAAAGTGCAATGAAGTTATTGAAGAATTTACTGGCGTAGCGGTAAGCACTACACAGGTATTTCGTGTTACAGATTTATATGGATCCGAAGTAGGAAAAACGGTCAATGAACAGCCGACATTAACAGAACTAAATAAACAAGAAGCGTTATATGTTGAGGCAGATGGCTCTATGCTTTTAACCAGGGAGGAAGGATGGAAGGAAGTAAAAGTAGGCAGGTTTTTTAAGAGCAGCAGTTGTATACATGCAGGTCAAAAGAAAGGCTGGATAAGCAATTCGCAATATGTAGCTCAGTTAGGGACGAGTAAGGATTTTACCAAAATAATGGATGATTTAATTGAGGCATATGGTGATTTGAAAAACCGTCTCATTTTTATTTCAGATGGAGCGACATGGATAAAGAACTGGGTTGCCGATGCTTTTCCTGATGCCGTTTGCATATTGGATTACTATCATGTGTGTGAACATTTACATGCATTTACAAGCTGGTATTTTACGGATAAAAATAAAGAGCAGGCGTGGGTAAAAAAGCAGAAAGGACTACTGTTGCAAAGTAAAGTGGGTAGCGTTATTAAAAATATTAAACAGTTGGGAAACAAATCCAAAGAAGCTCAAAATTTATTAGCTTATTACCAGACCAACAAAGAACGAATGGATTACAAAAGGTATCAACAAATTGGATGTGGCATAATTGGCTCCGGTGCAATTGAATCTGCTCATCGTACAGTTGTACAAAAAAGAATGAAACAATCAGGACAGCGATGGATTATGGAAGGGGCACAAAATATGTTGAACCTAAGGGTAACCCGGAAAAATTTACA
>JBBRSV010000210.1:0-3548 GCA_038245055.1 Chitinophagales bacterium
ATATTCTTCCCTTATAAAAAAATCTATCCAGTAAACTACAGCAAAGGAAATAAAATACAACTTATCGTTATCGTGAAATTTGTATTTGCGGCTCACAGGCTAATGTAAACAATATTTATTTTACTGTTTAATAATAACATTTCTTGCATTTATAATATTTAAATCCTTTTGTGGAAGCGGCACAAGCGAAGACGCTTGCGCCAACGCTACGATAACAGTTAGGATAATCTTGTGCCAAAGTGGGGCTTGGCAAAGTACGGGAAGAGATGATTTTTATTGCGATAGTACATGGCGTTTATTTTTGCCCGATTTCACTTACTGCATTATCTAAAGATTTGTCCGATTCGAAGTATTTCGATTGTATCATTAACACTTTTTCTTTGTCTTGCAAAGCCGTACTTAATGTATTTATAAGAAACGCATAGTTTGTATATTCAGTCGGCGAGTTTAAGATTGCCCGTAACCACATCCACATCGATTGTCCACCTATCTCTTTTTCTATTGCCTTGAAAATAAGCGGCGCATAATAATACACATACAGTTCCCTGTTTTTATAATCTTTAGTTGATGTAACTTTTGCAAAAGGAATAGCCGCGAAATTTTTCAAAGCCTTTATTTTATCACTCATCTTCTTTTGATAAATACTATCAGCAATTACTTTTTCAGTTGCTTCCAAAGCAAGAAACTCAGCAAATCCTTCACTCATCATATCGCCCAATTCAGAATTAAACACCTTATAAGTTGCAAAATAATAATGCCCTAATTCGTGTGCTATGAAAGGCTTTAAAAAACGGCTTTTTTCTTTGTCAAACAATCCTTTTAGTCCATAATTTCCATACCCAATGCTATAGATCGAAGGAAAGGAAACAAACAGCGATGCGTTATCTTTTGACGTTGGCGTAGTTTGTACATAAGTTATTGCTGTTTTAAAGGGAATTCCTAGTTTGTCCGCATAAAAATCTTTTATAGCCCTGGTGAATTTTACAAATACTTTTATTTGAGCCTGAGAGAAAGGTGGATTGAGGAAGTAGGTGCCGTCATCATACGCAATTTTATACCTGCCAGAGTACATACTTACTTCGACAGGAACATTACTTTTTAAAAATGCTTTTGTGCCTTTCACAGGTGCATTACCATTAAGATAAATTACACTGCAATCAGGACAGTTTATCTGTAAATCGTATTTTACTTTACTGTAAATAGCATCTTTTTTAATGTCGTATAAAACAGGATACCAACAGGTTTGCCTGCCATCTGTTCTTACAGAGTAACCATTAAAAGCAATATTTCCTTTCCAATCCTCAGCACTATAGTTTTTAAATGTGTCTGTTGCCAGAGGGTACATCCCGGTATAACGTATCTCTAATGAATGAGGCTGAAATGCTCCTGTAAGAGTACTATCTGAAAAATAATAAGCATTGGATTCTCCAGTTGACAAAGTATCGCTAAACGATTTATTCAAGGACAGAAGGCTGTTGTCATCAAGATTCTTAATATAAAGAATGTTCATGCCCGAGTTAAGCCGAATAAAATAATCTTTTATTCTTGGGATATTATTCAAAACAAGATCGCACTGAAACGTGCCTTTTGTAATCGAAATATTTACCGTTCCTTTTAATACAGGAATTGTGTCCTGTGCTCTTGCAGATTGAAACAAAATAATTGCACTGATCAAAAACTTAATAAGATTTTTTATCATTAGTTCAGTAAGGTTAATATTGTAAAAAGTTCAGCCACTGCTGGACGTCCGCGATTTTATAATCTCCTGTCAACAATTGCAGCCTATTGAAAACAGCAAATGAAATTAACAACAAAAGCAATATAAATATTCGTCTCCTGTTTTTTAGTTGGCGATGTGGCGGTAATTGAAAATCGTCAGCCCGTAATAGTAGCCAATTTATAAATAATTGTTGATTGTTATTACTATCGCTTATAGAGTTTTTCAGCCCGGAGCTACAGATGAAATATTTTCTATAGTTCACCAATCATAACTCCATTTTCATTGCTAATTCTTTTGTTCAAGTACTTTTTCAGTGTCGATACGTATAAGCGTATATACAATGGTGTTTGTTTTAAGCTTTATAAATCCATGAGGAGTGTTTGGAGGAATCACTACGATGTCGCCTGGCCCTACTTCATACTGTGTGCCACCAATAATATGTCTACCTGTAGAACTTGGACCTGTTATCTTAAGAACTATTGGGTTGTTTGCAGGAATTCTTACAGATGAATCAAGCGTTCCGCCTACAAGTAAAACACCATCTCCTTCAATGATATGATATACTTCAGTTACTACATCATGCACAATTGCGTCATGAAGTGTTTTCCCATTTATTTTTGAGCGACTTACAACTGATACACCAACATTATATTTTCCTTCGATTGAAACTACCCTAAGTACAGAGTCTGCAACAGCAAGACCTTTACCCGTTTTTGCTGCATTACTAATTTCAGTTGTATGCACTACTGTTGCTGTTCCGATACCCGGTTTAGCAGAGTCGGAATTTTGTGCTGATAAATGCAGTGCGAAAATTGAAAGCAAGATTATTAAAGAAAATTTTTCCATTGTCCATTTTTAGAAGTCAATTAAATAGATGTGTCAGAATAAAATTACCACCAACATTTCAGGACTTGTGGCCGGTTGTTTTGTTGTGATAAGTGTAAGGGAACAGACGCTGTTAAATTAATCATTTCATTATCATCAAGGCTGCCATTATTTCAATTCCGTCAAATAAGTTTTGCAAACGTATATTTTCATTTTCCGCATGCTGGTTGTTATCGTGATTGGCTATTGGAACGGTAATAGTTTTGGCGTTTAAATATTTTTCAAACAAAAAAAGCGGAAGGCTGCCGCCCATTGTTGGTTGCAATACAACCTGGTCACGGGTTGTAGTTTTAACCGCATCTATAACCTTTTTTGCAATCGGCAAATCCATTGGAGTGCGTTGAGCATTCATGCCATCCTTATCCGCAATAATCTTTATAATCTTCTTATACTTTTTTCTTTCTTCATCTGTCGGTTCGTGATCTATAACAAAATAGCCCTGCGCTTTTATGTGATCAATTACTTTTTGCTGTTGTCTTCTCCAGTCATTACCCGGTACAAGTCTTAAATCAATTACCGCCGTTGCATAAGTAGGAATTTGATTGGAGGCCAGTTTACCGATATTGCCGCTTTGCATTCCGTTGATGTTTAGCGATGGCATATTGATCGCCTCGCTTAATGTTACTCCTGGCATCTCCTCTGTTCGAAAGCCTAATTCATTTTTCATTTGTTCATCTACAGATGGCACTTCCTGTAAAGCTTTTTTTTCTGAAGCAGTCAAGGGTATAACATCAGCATAAAATCCTTTTACCGTCACTCTTCCATTATCATCTTTCATAGAGGCGAGTAATTTCGCCATCATCATAGCAGGGTTAGGAGCCCAGTTGCCGTAATGCCCGCTATGTAATGGTCGTTTTGAAGCATATATCGTAAGATCGAGATGAGTATCTCCACGAACGCCAAATACAATTTGTTTTTTCCCGCTCTGGTGTATCGGCCCATC
>JBBRSV010000211.1:0-3496 GCA_038245055.1 Chitinophagales bacterium
AAAAATGAAAACAACTAATGCCGGTAAGGCACCTTCCCCATAAAAAAATACGGCCACACCGCCAATAAAGCCAATTGGCAATGAGGTAATTGCCGCGACTTGTTGAGGAGAAAAATTCTTAACCGGAAACATTCATAACTGTTTATTATCCATTTTTTAAAAGTACTTGTAATACTACCAACCAAGCACCCACGCAAATATTAATGGCACCACAATGGTAGCATCGCTTTCTACAATAAATTTTGGCGTATCAATATCCAGCTTACCCCAGGTAATTTTTTCATTAGGCACCGCACCGGAATATGAACCGTAAGAAGTGGTTGAATCTGAAACCTGGCAAAAGTAACTCCAGAAGGGAACATCATGCCATTCCAAATCCTGGTACATCATGGGTACAACGCAAATGGGAAAATCGCCTGCAATACCGCCACCTACCTGGAAAAATCCAACGCCTTTACCGGCTGAATTTTTTCTATACCAATCGCTCAACTCAACCATATATTCTATACCGCTTTTCATGGTGGAGGCTTTTAATTCTCCTTTGATAACATAAGAAGCAAAGATGTTTCCCATGGTACTATCTTCCCAACCGGGAACCACAATCGGAATGTTTTTTTGCGCCGCAGCGAGCATCCAACTGTTCTTCGGATCAATTTCATAATACTGTTCCAACACACCGCTCAGCAACATTTTATACATATACTCATGCGGGAAATAACGTTCTCCTTTAGTTTCTGAATCCTTCCATATTTTATGGATATGTTGCTGCAATCTTCTAAACGCTTCTTCTTCGGGGATACACGTGTCCGTTACCCTGTTATAATGGTTTTCTAAAAGATCCCATTCTTCCTTTGGACTTAGGTCACGGTAATTTGGAACTCTTTTATAATGGCTATGTGCTACAAGATTCATGATATCTTCTTCAAGGTTCGCACCCGTGCAACTTATAATAGCAACCTTATCCTGCCTTATCATTTCAGCAAAAGAAATTCCTAATTCAGCCGTACTCATTGCGCCTGCAAGTGTTACCATCATTTTACCACCTTCATCCATGTGTGTAACATATCCTTTGGCTGCATCCATTAAGGCGGCTGCATTAAAATGCCGGTAATGATGTTCTATAAATTCTGAAACGGGTCCTTTATTCATCAGTAATTTTTTTGCAAACTTTATTTTGAAAAATATGCTGCAAAAATAATTTTTTTTAAGGAGGTAGCCTTTGTTTTTTAAGGTAATATTATTATAATAAAAGGTAATTTAAATTTGTCAGTACTAAATATTAATTTGATAACAAATTACTTGAACAGTTAGAAAGTGCAGCAAAAGATTACAGGTATGATATTGACCGGGCTTGGTATTAAAGTAACACCTTGCTTTGGGAATAGTAATAAATTGACAAAATGAAAATGAAAGAATATTTCCACTTGTATTTAGGCTGTGCCACGGATAAAGGTGAATTAACCGGCGTTCACGAACAATCATATTTTATTCGGGCACGAAGTGGGGAAACGCTTGAGCTAAATTTCGGAGAGCAACCGTCAGCTAAATTATTATTGAGAAAAATATCTGATTTGAATATTGAAGAAAGTGCCGAGTTGAATCGCAGAGGTCTCTCAATTGGGCGGCCAAGAGGTTACAGCTTTTCACCCGATGCTATTTTATTTTTATTGTCTCTCCGCATCGATCTGTTTAATTTAATTAATGAAGGATTGGCCATTGACATCAATCAATTATAGCGGCATTCATGAAATCTTTTGCTATAATTTTTGCTTTTCATGTGAAGGCTGGAAACGGAAGAATAAATTAATGTATTCGATTGTACTTTTTCAAAATCTTTATTACCTCTTCATGTGGAAGTCCTGGAACCGTGTTATCATTAATACCTTTCATGGTGCGCCCGGCAACGAGTGCATTTATAATCGCTTCCTCAGTAGCTTCAATGGTTGCTGCAAATAAATCGTTCATCATATCGTTAGAAAACATGTTGATAGTGGTTTCTTTTTTCTACTAAAAGCAAGTTTATTAGCTGTTGAAAAAGCTATAAAAATATCACCGGAACCGTTACCTCCAATTCCACCAACTTTTCCTATACCGATACTAACTCTCCGGGCTAAACGCTTTAATTGATGCGGTAACAGTGGCGCATCAGTTGCAACCACCACAATAATAGATCCTGTTTCTGACAAGCCGGTATTATTTCTTGTAGCAGCATCAGGCCTATTTTTAATTACGGATGGAAAGGTATCCGCTAATTCTTCACCAACAGGCACTCCTGCAATAGTGAGTTGCTTTCGCGTACCATAATTTGCCTGGACTAAAACGCCCACTGCATAGCTACCTGCATTCTTATCAACCAATCGTGATGAGGTTCCGGTGCCACCTTTGAATTCATGACAAATCATTCCAGTGCCGCCACCAACGCTTCCTTCTTCAATTGGGCCTGATTTTGCATTTTCCAATGCCTGCCATACATGTTCCGGCTTTATATGAAAACCATTGATATCATTTAGAATTCCATCCCATGTTTCAGCAACTACCGGGTACGAGTACCAGAAATTATTCTGTTGCGTATCATAGTATTTATTTTTATCCATCCATGCAAGGGTGGCATCACGCACGGTGCCTACGCTGCTTGTATTTGTTATCATTATAGGTGTTTCTAAAAACCCGGATTCAGTTATCCAGTGCGTGCCCGTCATATCCCCATTTCCATTAAGTGAAAACCAATTTGCAAAAACAGGATTATAATTTCTACCTCCGGTAAAAATCGCAGTTACGCCGGTTCTTATTGGCCCCGTTCTTTTTTGTAAATCTCCATCCCCTTCAATTATGGTTGTGTAGCCAACTTCAACGCCGGCAACATCTGTAATAGCGTTATTCTTCCCAGGGTTACCTTCAAAAGAAATTCCTAAGTCTCTCGCCCTGGGTTTTTTTTCTGACATATTGTTTATTGAAAATATAAATTGAAAACAAACACAGTATATTTTTCTTTTTATAAATAAATGTAATCCAAAAAGGAATGCAGATTAGTCATTAAGGACAAATTATGGCCAATTCATTCTTAATGAGTTGCTTAATCAAATAAATTGAGAACGTTAAATTTTGGAATAAGAATTTTTACTTCTCAATTAAAGTTTAATGATTTTTTTACTTTTCATTCAATTACGTGAATTATCCAAAGACCATGCGATGGTTTTATAGAATAGCAATAAATAAACGCAATAGGTGCTGTTAACGTTACGTTATTGAATATAGCTGCATTAAACCACCTTATAGGTCCCCTGTCAAATAAAGTGTGAAAAGTAATTTTTGCACAGGTAATCAAAAAAAATGGCATCTTATTAGTACTATAAACACTTAAAAATCAAACGATGAAAAAAATTTTTCTCATCTCAGCACTTTTCCTTGGCGCGTTTTGTTTTAAAGCTGACGCCCAGCTAAGTGTACAGCTTAATATTGGCCGCCAGCCTGTATGGGGACCGACCGGCTACGATTA
>JBBRSV010000212.1:0-3406 GCA_038245055.1 Chitinophagales bacterium
GATTTTTGAAATACACCGCCCAACAAATGAAGTTTCGGCTGATAGATACTAAAAACCCCGCATTGCAGGATTACCTTGTAAATGCTTCAGACAGGCAATATCAGTTTTGGGAAAGAAATCCTTTAAGTATTGATCTTTGGAGTAAAAAAGTGCTTATTCAAAAATTAATATATATTCATAACAATCCATTGTCAGAACCCTGGAATCTGGTAAGCAATCCGCAGGAATATAAATATTCTTCAGCCTCATTTTATGAAGAGGGAATTAATACATTTGGATTAGTATCTCATTATGAGGAATGGAAAGTTGTTGGTCACAAGACCAACAACGGAGGAAACCGTATCAATTGAGCCAAACCGTATCAACGCCAAGGCTTTGTATGTAATCAAGTTTGGAAATAATTCCTTTTAAATCACCTACGCCATCGCCGTTAGTATCCTTAAAGCTTCTCGGGTAAACCTGGTAAACTACGGCTTCTTTCCACCAATCTTTTTTATTTTGAATTATTGAAAGCGCATTTTTTTTCTTTGACATAATATTGAAAATAGAAAACGTGGAAGGAAAATTTTAACGGTTTTATTTGCTGCCAAAAGTAATATAAAGCGTTTTCAATATTGTTTGCATAGTTGAATAAATTGTATATTCGGTTTTATTAATTATAACGATTAGCTATGCAAAATTGGCGGATAAAAGTTTCCCTTTTTCTTAATTATTTCGTGTTTGCAATTTTGCTAAACAGTGTCGGCACTGTTATTCTTGAGGTGCAAAATAATTACGGTGTTACGCAGGGTTCCGCGAGTGTACTGGAGGCGTTTAAGGATCTTAGTATTGCCATTGCTTCATTTCTTGTCGCATCTTATATTACACGCATTGGCTATAAAAGATCGATGCTTATTGCACTCGCACTTGTTACCATTGCCTGTTTAGCCATGCCTGTGGTTGGTGGCTTTGCCATGACTAAAATATTATTTGCAATCACCGGTATAAGCTTTGCATTAATTAAAGTTTCCGTTTACGCAACGATTGGGTTAGTTACTTCCAATAAAAAAGACCACGCGAGTTTCATGAATTTTATTGAGTCTTTTTTTATGATAGGAATTTTGACGGGGTATTTTATTTTCAGTGCCTTTGTTGACAATGCCAACCCCGCTTCCACTTCATGGTTAAATGTTTATTATTTGTTGGCTGCGATTTCGGTGCTTGCTTTTTTATTATTGCTAAGCGCACCATTAGATGAATCATCGATAAAGAATACGCAGGTAAAATCATTCCTGAAAGATTTTGCAGATATGGTAGCGCTGGCAATTCGGCCGTTAGTATTGGTTTTTATAATTAGTGCTTTTTTTTATGTTTTGATTGAGCAAAGTATCATGAGCTGGCTGCCAACATTTAATAGCCAGGTATTGCATTTATCTACTACTTTAAGTATTCAAATGGCCAGTATATTAGCGGCTTCAACAGCTTTGGGAAGATTTATTGCAGGATTTATTTTGAGGAAAATTCATTGGCTTAAGGTGCTTATTGGGTGTCTTTTAATTGCAGGAATTCTTGTGCTGTTAGTTATTCCGTTGGCTTCAAAAGTGGATATCGCGCCGGTGAATAATTGGGTCGACGCGCCATTTGTCGCTTATATTTTCCCCCTTATTGGATTGCTGCTTGCCCCGGTTTATCCCGCTATAAATTCGGTTATTTTAAGCTCATTGCCTTTAAGGCAACATGGGCCAATGAGCGGATTGATTGTAATTTTTTCTGCCCTTGGTGGTACAACCGGTTCTATTATTACCGGCCACATTTTTCAAGCTTATGGCGGACAATCCGCATTTTATTTTTCGCTGGTGCCCATATGTATTCTTATTATTAGCCTGGTATTTTTTAACAGGTTACAAAAAAAATCGGCTGCTGAGGTTACTTTTAATTCATCAGCAACCCATTAGATTATTTAAAGAAACCTACATGGAAATTAGGGATATTTTTTCTTTGGGCGAATTATTCCATAGAGTTCAAATGGAGCAAATTTTTCCTGATGGTAAAACTTTTGTCGATTGCCTGCCACAATCTTCTCTCGCGTCTATACAAGACCGTTATGAAAATGAAAAGAGTGAGAAAAGTTTTGATCTTTCCACATTTGCGAATAGCAATTTTGATTTGCCTTCTGAAAATTCGTCGGAATATATCAATGCTGCCGGAAGGCCAATAAGTGAACATATTAATTTGCTATGGAACGAATTATCAAGGCAGCCAGACAAAAAAGCAAGTTCACTCATTCCATTGCCATATCCTTATGTTGTTCCTGGTGGCCGCTTTCGGGAGATTTATTATTGGGATAGTTTTTTTACCATGCTTGGCTTGCAAGTCTCAGGTCGTATTGATTTGATCCAAAACATGGTGGATAATTTCTCTTACCTGGTTGAACATATTGGCTACATTCCAAACGGAAATCGTACCTACTATATTGGACGGTCTCAGCCGCCGTTTTATGCTTGTATGGTTAAATTATTGAGTGAGGAAAAAGGCGATCATGTTTTAATTGATTATTTGCCCCAGTTGGAAAAAGAATATAATTTCTGGATGGACGGAAGTAATTCACTGGACGATTCAAAGCCTTCGGCACGCCGTGTTTCACTTTTAAATAAAGGAAATGTACTCAATCATTATTGGGATGAGAATGATACACCACGGCCTGAATCATTTAAGGAAGATGTAGAACTTGCACATGACACAGAAAACAAAGCGGCCCGGTATAGGAATTTGCGGGCGGCCGCCGAATCAGGCTGGGATTTTTCTTCAAGGTGGTTCAAAGATGTTAGTGATTTTTCGAGTATCCACACCACGGAAATTATACCTGTTGATTTAAATTGTCTTCTCTTTAATCTTGAAAGAACAATTGCTGAAGCTTACCAACTATTAAAAAATGAAGAAAAAGCTTTAAAATTTGAATTGGCCGCAAAGGCAAGGAAAGAATGCATTAACCAATACTGCTGGAACAAAGGCAAAGGATTTTATTTTGACTATGATTATGTTCAGCGCGAGCAAAAACAATCCCATACACTTGCTGCAACTTTCCCGCTCTTTTTTGAAATAGCTTCAAAAGAACAGGCTGCCATGATTGCTAAAGTGCTGCAAGAAAAATTTGTATTTCCCGGGGGATTGGTATCTACAACAGAAACGACCACGCAGCAATGGGATGCTCCAAATGGATGGGCCCCCTTGCAATGGATCGCCATTAAAGGACTGCTTAATTACGGGTATGATGAGTTGGCGAAAAACATCGCAAAACGCTGGATGAACATCAACGAAAAAGTATATAGCAATACCGGCAAAATGATGGAGAAATATAATGTTGTAGCTACAAATCTTGAGGCCGGTGGTGGCGAATACCCCGCACAGGATGGCTTTGGATGGACTA
>JBBRSV010000213.1:0-3322 GCA_038245055.1 Chitinophagales bacterium
TAGACGCAATTTTTCTAACGGTAACGCCAGGTCGTCAACAATTGTCAATGAGTTTTCAACCAATATTTTTTCTTTATCAAGCCAGTATTTCATGGCCTTGCCACTAAGATTCATAAATGTTACTGGTTTTATACAAACGAAAATTTTAGATTTATATTTTATTTCGGCAATTTCAGCTAACCTCCCCGGCTTAAAATTTCCGCCATGCTTCGCGACAAAAGCGTCTATCACATCAAACCCAATGTTGTGCCGTGTATGTTCATATTCTAACCCGGGATTACCAAGCCCAATTATTAAATATTTCGCCATTTAATAACGAAGATAAGATTTTGTGAAAACCGCCTTAGTGTTTGAAAATTTATTTATCAGCTTTTTGCTTCCAAAAAATCCAAAGTTGAAACCGACTTTATTTTGATAAAAAAACATTTGATACAGAAAATATTGGCTGTTCGCTGTATCACGATTACATAAGATCATTAGTACTAATCTCTTGTAAGATATTGCTGAAGTTCTGCGTCAGTTTTAATAAGCACATCCCGCACCTTGCTGCCCTGGTTTGGCCCAACTACACCCGCAGCTTCCAACTGATCCATCAATCTTCCTGCACGATTGTAACCCAACTTCATTCTGCGCTGCAATAGAGAAGTGCTTCCACTCTGACTTTGTACAATTAATTTGGCAGCGTCTTCAAAAAGCGCATCCCGGTCGTTCACATCAAAGTCTTTATTTTCAAACTCTTTTTCATCTACATATTCCGGCAATAAGAACGCTTGTGGATATCCCTGTTGGTCGCCAATAAAATCAGTAACCTTATCAACTTCCGGCGTGTCTACAAAAGCGCATTGAAGCCGCGTAAGTTCGCCGTTATAGCTTATGAGCATATCACCCTTTCCAATTAATTGTTCCGCACCGCCAACATCAAGAATGGTGCGGCTATCTATTTTACTACTTACTTTAAAAGCGATGCGGGCGGGGAAATTTGCTTTAATGGTACCGGTAATAATATTTACCGAAGGCCGCTGCGTAGCAATAATTAAATGAATACCAACTGCCCTGGCAAGTTGTGCTAGTCGCGCAATCGGCATTTCAACTTCTTTGCCAGCCGTCATAATAAGATCTGCAAACTCATCAATAACCAATACAATAAAAGGTAAATATTGATGGCCTTTTTCAGGATTCAATTTTCGGTTTACAAATTTCTCATTATATTCTTTTATGTTTCTTGTGCCCGCTTCTTTAAGAAGGTCATAGCGATTATCCATTTCGATACACAACGCGTTTAGCGTATGAATTACTTTTTTGGTATCAGTTATAATAGCATCTTCTTCGCCGGGTAATTTGGCTAAAAAATGCTTTTCAATACTTTGATAAATACTCAGCTCCACTTTTTTTGGATCAATCAAAACTAGTTTTAATTGCGAAGGATGCTTTTTGTAAAGCAGGGAAACAAGAATTGCATTTAATCCCACCGATTTACCTTGCCCGGTTGCGCCAGCCATTAACAAATGTGGCATTGTCGTAAGGTCAACAATGAAATTTTCGTTGTCAATTTTTTTACCAATTGCTATGGGCAAGGAATAATTATTATTTTGAAATTTATCAGAATTTAATAACGTTCTCATGCTCACCACGGTCTTCTTTACATTCGGAACTTCAATACCAATCGTACCTTTCCCCGGTATAGGCGCAATGATGCGAATGCCAAGCGCAGCAAGGCTTAGAGCAATATCATCTTCCAGGTTTTTTATTCGTGAAATTCGCACACCAGGCGCCGGAACTATTTCATATAATGTAACTGTTGGCCCAACGGTGGCATAAATTTTTTGGATTTCAATATCATAATTCTTGAGCGTATTTATGATCTGGTTTTTGTTCGTTTCTAATTCAGTTACGTCCTGTATAATTCTTTCGCTGCCATGTGCTTCCAGCAAATCGATTTTTGGAAATTTATAATTTCTCAAATCAAGAATCGGATCGTAAAGTTGTTGGGCTTTTGGTTTTGGAACAATATCACTTTCTTCCTCTATTGCAGGCGCTGTTTTAACTTCAAGCTGAAGACCGTTGCCAGGTGTATTATTCAACCCCGGGTTTTTATTTTTTTCATTTTTAGCCTGTGCCAAAATAAATGGCTCTTCTTCAACCGGCTTTGCATCTTCGGAGTCTATAGATTTTTCTACAATTAGAAAATCATGATTCACACCTGGTTCTTCTTTCGGAGGAACGTTCATTAATGGAACATAATAATCCGGGGTTTTGACTTCACCCGTTTTAGGTAAAGGCGCACCAGGGAAAGGTTCGTTTTCAACTTCTGCTTCTTCACCAGGAAGTATTTTTTTCTTTTGCAGGTTGAACGATGGATTAAACCGCCAGATGATATAACTCAGCAAAGCCACTAACAAAACAGCCGCCGTTCCTACTTTACCAATTTCCTGCTGCAGCCATTTGCTTTCCATATCGCCGGCAGCGCCACCCCATGGAAAAGGATGCCCGTTCATTAGAAAAGAAGCGGAACAACTTATTACCAAAAGGCCAACAATTACATATCGGATATTGCGGCTTACGGAAAATATTTTTTTAGGCGAAAATGTATTTACACCTAACACAAAAAAGAAAGTACAAAATAAATAGGAAGCAATCCCAAACCCTGATCTGAAAAAAAGATCAGAAAAAAATGCGCCAGCGGTACCCAAAAGGTTTGCCATCGGTTCGGCATGACTAGGCAATAAAATCTTTGATCCTTTAAAAACTTTAGATTGGTCTTCCTGCCAGGTGAATAAATAGGAAGTAAACGAAATGAAAAGCAAAAAAGCCAGGAGTATAAGCAGAGTTCCCACAATCTTATGAGACCTTTCGTCCTTGAGTAATTTTTTTACTTCAACTTTTTCCTCAACATCCGCATTCATTTTTTTATGATCTGCCGTCTTGGTTTTTTTAGTCTTTTTGCTCGTCGCCATTTGGTTACAAAGATAAAGAAATGGTTAAATGAAGAATGAATTGTTACGCGGTTTATTATCTCTGCATAGTAGGTTAAAATCGTTGCTTCACATCATTTCTTTTGACCAGGCCAATAAACAGGCAAAGCCATCCGAATATAAAACATAACCCACCAAGCGGCGTGATAGCACCAACCCAATCGTAACCAGGCAATACAGCGGCTTTTATAAAAGTGAGAAGGTACAGAGAACCGCAGAATAAAATCATTCCTATAATAAATAAAATGCCAGACCATTTCACTAATGAATTTTGAAATTCTTTATAAAGGATGCCAGAAATTAATAAGGCAAACACATGATAGAATTGATACCGAATACCTGTTTCAAAA
>JBBRSV010000214.1:0-3138 GCA_038245055.1 Chitinophagales bacterium
AAATGGATAATAAACAATTATGAATGTTTCCGGTTAAGAATTTTTCTCCTCAACAAGTCGCGGCAATTACCTCATTGCCAATTGGCTTTATTGGCGGTGTGGCCGTATTTTTTTATGGGGAAGGTGCCTTACCGGCATTAGTTGTTTTCATTTTTTTAAGCATTATCGCATACGCTTTTATTTATTTTATGATACAAAGGTTTGTTTATCGTAAAATAAAAATTATCTATAAACTCATTTATCAAACTAAAGCCAGCAAGCGGGAGGAATTTTATTATAAAAATATTTTACCACAAAAATCAATTGAAGAAGTAAGTGAAGATGTAGAGCGATGGGCAGTACAGCATAAAGAGGAAATAGAAATACTACGGAAGAATGAAGCCTTTCGCAAAGAATTTTTAATGAACCTGTCACACGAGTTGAAAACGCCCATTTTCGCGATACAAGGCTATATAGATACTTTGTTAAATGGAGCCTTGGATAACCCGGAAGTAAATGTAAAATTTTTAAGCAATGCTTCTAAAAATATTGACAGGCTGGTAAACCTTGTGGATGACCTTGATGAAATTACTAAACTTGAAAGTGGTGAGCAATTGCTGATCAGGCAAAATTTTATCATACAGGATGTTATTAAAGAAGTGTTTGAATCGTTATCAATAAAAGCAGATGAAAAGAAAATAAAATGCCTTATAAAGAGAGGATGTGAAGTACCTCTTTCCATTTATGCTGACAAAGAAAAGATACGACAGGTGTTGATTAACCTTATTGATAACGCAATTAAATACGGAAAGCAGCATGGCCTTATTGAAGCCAGCGCGTACAATATAGATGGCAGAAAAATTCTTGTAGAAATAAGTGACAACGGCTATGGAATTACTGAAGATCACCTTCCCCGCATATTTGAAAGATTTTATCGTACAGATCTTGCAAGGGCGCGGAAAGCAGGCGGAAGCGGGCTGGGATTATCCATTGCAAAACACATAGTTGAAGCGCATGATGAAACAATACATGTAAGAAGTAAAACCGATGTAGGTACTACCTTTGGATTTACTTTGCCCTCATCAAAACCCATTTAAGTTTTCTTTTTTGACAGCAATAGTTTGTTGAATGGATTTTCAAAAAAGATCCGGCAAAAAATTGCTGATAAGATGCCAATCAGTGCCCCAGCAAGAACGTCATCGATAAAATGCTGCGCCAGGTAAATCCGGCTGTACCCAACCAGTACCGCACCGGCCAAAAAGAGCATCGAATATTTTTTATTTTTTACCGCAAAACTAAGGACTGCCGCAAGCGCAAAAGCCGAAGCCGAATGCCCTGATGGAAAAGCGTGAAAATTATGTAGTGTAACATTTTCAATAAAGTATTGGTAGTTGCTGGCTTTCAAATACACGGCAGGGCGGGCTTCAACAATGTAGCTCTTTAATGTTTGTGCAATAATACCCGACATGGCATAGCTGCTTAAAACCATCAGGCTTAAAAACCTTCTTTTAAAAAAGAACAAAAGCAACCCGACTGCCACACAAAAAAAACCATCTCCAAGATAAGTAAGTGGAATAAAAATGAGATTCAATAAATTGGTATGGTAAGGATTCAATAAAAAAAATCCATCAGTCTTGGAGAAAAAAATAAGCACAAATAATGAGGCTAAGGCGAAAATGAAAAAGCCAATAAAAAAAAAACGGTTTGTCCTATACAACAATGGTAGCGTCATTCGATATCAAATTCAATTATTTCAAAAATAATTAAAGATTATATCAACCGGTTATAAAACATAAACTACCTGCTGAATGGCAGGACTTTAAATACATAATAGCAGAGATGGCAGGAAAAGAAAAGTAACGACTAACAACTTTACAGGAAATAGATCCTACTGGTGCTTCAACACTTTTGCTTCTACATAAAAAATTATTTCTTCCGCGATGTTTTTTGATTGATCTCCTACTCTTTCTAATTTTCTGATGATAGATAAAATGTAAAGCGCTTCGCTTATATTCTTATGGCTTTCCTTTATATAAGCCGTTATATTGCCGTCAGCATTTTTATTTATTTCATCTAAAACATCGTCTCGCGAAAAAATAGTGCGGGCCAGAAGGGTGTTTTCAAACTCAAAGGCGACTTGTGTATCCGTTAAAATACTAATAGAGTCATCAAACATTTTAATCAGTTGCGCAGATTCCAATACTTTCTTATTAAATTTTACGGGCGCTTCTACAATATACCTGGCAATACCTTCAGCAATATCACCAATACGCTCGAGGTTAGTATTAATTTTTAAAGCCGCCAATAAGAAACGCAAATCAATGGCAACCGGGCAATAAAGTGCAAATACATTTTCGCAATCGCCATCTATTTTTAACTCAAGGGCATTCACTCTTTTCTCTTTTGCCATTACCTCCCTCGCAAGATCTTTATCGAACGTAAGCATCGCCTGGCGGGCTTTTGATAATTGCAAAAGCACCAATTGCCACATGTTTATAACCTCAGCTTTTACATCCGCCAAATCCTGTTCAAATTGTGTCATACTTTTTTGAATTAATATTCATTAGCTAAATCTTCCCGTAATATAATTTTGAGTTCGTTTATCCTGTGGATTTGTGAACATGGTCTTAGTATTATCATACTCTATCAGCTCGCCGATGTAAAAGAATGCCGTTTTATCACTAACTCTCGCCGCCTGCTGCATATTGTGAGTTACTATAATCAAGGTATAATTTTTCTTCAATTCCTGTAGCAATACTTCAATGCTCGATGTTGAAATTGGATCAAGAGCCGAAGTTGGTTCATCCAACAATAATACTTCTGGCTCCATGGCAATGGCTCTTGCGATACACAAACGCTGTTGCTGGCCGCCCGAGAGAAAGGTGCCTTTTTTATGTAAAGAATCTTTCACTTCATTCCAAAGCGCCGCTTTTTGTAACGACTGCTCAACAATTGCATCTTTATCCGGCTTGGCCATTTTCATTCCATTAAGTTTGTATCCGGCAATCACATTATCGAATATGCTAAGATTTGGAAAGGGATTTGGCCGCTGAAAAACCATACCAATTTTGTGCCGTACAAAAATCGGGTGCATCTCGTAAATGTCTTCATTATTTAAAAGCATTTTTCCTTTGGTGGATGTGCCTTCTATTAACTCAT
>JBBRSV010000215.1:0-3126 GCA_038245055.1 Chitinophagales bacterium
GCAATCGCTTTTAAAACAATACCAATCGTTGATCGATGTTGCATGGGAAAAGCCATGGTAGGTGAATCGCGAACCTTCGATGGCCAAAGCCGATCACGTTGTGAAGTATCTTGGCCAGTATACCCACCGCATAGCCATTACCAATCAGCGTATCATTGCCATTGACGATCAGGGTGTGACTTTCATGCACAAAGATTACGCCGATCGGGCAAAACAAAAACCCACAGAGCTTGGTGGAGTAGAGTTTCTCCGGAGATTTTGCCAGCATATATTGTCGCACCGGTTTGTAAAGATCCGCCGGTATGGCATTTACAGCAGCAGGGCAAGGACTTTGAAGAAATGAGTTTTTTGAAGATTATTTTAATTTAAAATGAGATTTATCCAGTAAGAATAAATATAACCAGACAAAACGAACAACATAATGTCGGCTTTTTAACTCCCAATAGCCACTACTTCCAATCCTGTTAAAAACAAAAAAACCTTGATAAACCCACAGCTTAGAGGCCAGGGATGTAGTTCAACCTGGACTTCACGCTGGGTGCTGCGCACCACTTAAAGTCCTATTTATTGTGGGCTGGGCATTTTAATCACTAATTGTCTTTAATGCCTTCTTAAACTGGTCATAATGTTTTTCAATTCTATCTAAATATACTTTATCCGAAAATAATATTTTATAAAACATTTTTAAAACTCTATCTGAAGTATCAGATTGATATAGAAATGAATCTAATGTAGGTCCTTTTACCTCTTTGATATCTTTTTCATTAAAACCTTTAAACGCTTTTTTATAGAATGAAAGTTTTTCCCAACCATATGCGATAGTTGCAACTATTTTTTGATTCATGAAAACTTGTAAAAATACTCTACGGCAATCGCATTCATCACAAAAAAGTTCAATAAAGACATAATCTCCTTGTGGAAGATGAAATTCGTTATCATTTTGCTGTAAAGTAATTACCCTAGTTTCTTTTTCAGCTGTACTTGGACAAATGTTATGAAATGGTAAGTATGGCATCTGTTTTTTACATTAGTTAATATCTTCAGTCGTGTCAAAAATCTGGAACTTAAAATTCCAACCTTCCACTACTTTTAGTAAATCAATAAATTTTTCAATTGTAATCTTTTTACCATCAATTTCGAAAAAATAATCAAATCGAGAATTATCAAGGTTCTCGTCCCATAAAATCCGACCAGCTACTTCAAGGTCATTAGATATTGAATAGTTGCCATTTTTATAGACCAAGTATCTTTTATTAATTCCTTTTTTGATTTTTTCTTTAAGTTGTAATTCTGCTTTTTCTATATCTGTACCAAAGTTTGATAGAATATGGAAAATTCGAGGTTCATTATCTACATTGTTATCAATCACCTCAAATGCTTCTGAGAATAAACCTGACGGAACCTCAAATGTTGCAATTTTAAAATGATTCTGTTTGTTCCATTGATCAATAATGAAAAAATCATATCCCTCTTCAAGTGTACTACGTATTATTGTATTATTGTTATCCATCTGTTTATGTTTGTATGTTGGCTCATTTTGCCTTGCCCACAACGTTATGAAAATATATGCAGTTGCGGAGTTGCGGGTTCCTGTGCCAGTCGCTTACTTCATGAGTTTGTGCGGCGAACCGCCACTCGCGTACCACTGATACCGCAATTGACATATATTTTTGGTGTGCGCCCTGCATAAGCAGCGCGCACTCGTTGTAAGCTCTTGAAAAACTTCGAAAATACAAATTTTCGGTTACAAAAGAGATTTTTCAGCGAGTGTATTTTTCCAGAGGGTGTAAGTCCCTTATACAACGGGGTAATCCCGAAGCTTCGGGAGAAGTATTAGTCCCCTTCTTTTTCTCAATCATGCAGTTGGTCAAAACATTTTGCACGAATCTCTGAATTGAAAATCCTGCCCCTTCAACTTTTATGGATGTTTGGGTTTTTAAGTGTTCACAAAACTTTCGAAGATTTTTCATCATTTTATTAAAACTTATCGCCTTTGTTTTATCCATAACAGAACTGGTAATTTTCCAGTAAATGTTCCAACCAAGAAGCGCCCAAAGCAACTTTCCATATAAATGGCATTCTATTCTTTCACGTATGGCCTTTTTAATCTTATCAACGCAAGAAATTGATTTTCAGACTTTAAAGACCAACTCAATCTGCCAGCACAATCTGTAAAGATTCCAAACCCGCTCTTTGGGGATATCCTGTTTTTTTAAATTTGTCACGAACAAATTTAACACATTTCCAACAGACTGTTTTGTGCAAGATTTATATTAGAGAATACCATCAAGTGTGCAAATAGTGAGCTAGTTAACTTTGACTTTCTCTGTACAAAACCGCTTTCATGTGCTTTCATTTCCAGTAAAGTAGACTTTAAAAGCACATCAAAATCTTTTTTTATCGAAGCAGACACAACCGCTAAATCATACCGTTCCCTCTATGAGACCAATATTATGTTGATAGAAAAGCGACATAACCTTAACCTGACGGCTATGTGCACGTGCGGGAGAAGAAACCTGAACGGAAGAGGAAGAACCTCATTCAATTGGGCATTGACCAAGATCATGCCTATCAATAGAGCAGAACCCGGATGGGAGGATGGGCAACAGCCAAAGCCCTATTTTGGTCACTAACATTGCCTTGGAAAGATTGCGTAAGAGAGGATGCGAAGCATTGATAACGTATTACGAGAAAATTGCTCCATCCCGAAGCTTCGGAAAACCGCAGTATACGAGAACCGTACGGTCGAGTAGGTCAGGGAGATTGCTCTCCCTTTCCCCTCTAAGAACCGTACGTGAAAGTTTCCCTTCATACGGCTCAAGCATTCTAAAGACTACGTTAGTAGTCCGGTCCTCAGATAACGGTGGCTAATTTGCTGAAATTTTCATGCTTTGCAAGCTTTCCTTTGGCCCTTTCTTTAAAGTAGCCTTCCCAGTCCTTATCGTAAGGATTTGAATGACACTTTATCTTTGTATGCCTTATTATCTTAGTGGCATCGAAAAGAGGAAGCTCCCATGATCGTTTATTACCAGTAGTCGAAAACACCCAATGCTGGTTACCTTTGTTTTTAAAGTATTTAGCTTTTATCCAATGGTTACCTTTGTTCGGATGTCTGCGTTTAGCCCA
>JBBRSV010000216.1:0-3065 GCA_038245055.1 Chitinophagales bacterium
ATGAAAATGAAAAACCCGCTGGGACACAAAAATATTGATGTCCATTTAAGTCGGAATGTTGAATGTTTGCAGGGCGTCGCTATAAAATGGCAGCTTACAAATAAGACTAATTACCAAATATGAGTTGGAATAATTTTAAAGAAAAGTCCAGATTGTATTAAATGCCAATAAAATATTATTACCATGATTGGAAGAATTGCAGAAATGATTTTGCTAATTCTAAATATTTTGTAGCTCAACCAAGTCATTAATATTAAGATAGCAGGATAAGTGTAAATAATTAAATATTCTAACCTTGTCGGCTGGTAGAAAGAATAGTCGCCAGACCTTGCATAATTAGCTAAAGCTGTAATTGGATAAAGTAAAATTCCACTAAGACTTACATAATTTAATAACACTATCCAAATCGGAAAATTTTTGGGTAATAGAATAGATAAATAAAAGGATTTGGCGGTCATTATATAATTACCGTTTATTAGAAAATTTTGTTTATAAACTTAATTGTCAAAATAAAGTTCCGGAAAATAAAAGTAAAGACTCAAGATAAGCTCAACGTTCCAGCGGGGTTTTCACCGCATTAACTATCCACTAAAACGAGTTGCGTGAAACACCGATGTATAACAGACTTTGAATTATAGTTAACCCCCGAGATAGCCACGGATTGTTTCTGACATCAGCCTATTCTAAATTTGCCATTTGATTTATCAGCAACCAAATTTACATGAAGAATTGCATAAAAATCAGGCGCAGGTCGGAGGGGCAAATCCGCGAGTTGCTTAGCCTGCAGGCAAAGTCTGGTATGGCAGTAATAAGATTTTGCCAGGCCCGTAAAATTCATAAAGCCACTTTTTACAACTGGCGCAATAAATATAGCGGTACGCCTGAAAAACAGTTGGAGGAGTTTGTACCGCTTCGACTGGCAGAGCCAGGGTATGCAGAAGTAGTTACCCCATTTGCTGAGATTGAACTTCCCTCAAAAGTTTGTATAAGGTTGTTTCAAAAAGTAGCGCCCTCTTATTTTAAATCGCTGTTACAGTGATGATCCACATCTCCGACAAATGCCGTTATCTGCTCTATAGCGGACACGCGGACATGCGAAAAAGTTTTCATGGCCTGGCAGCTATCGTTACCTATAAAATGCAACATAGTGTACTGAGTGGAGACGTTTATATTTTCATCAGTAAGCGACGCAATGCCATTAAGCTGCTTCGCTTTGAAGGTGATGGCTTTGCTATTTTTTATAAGCGCCTGGAGAAAGGCACCTTCGAATTGCCTGCGCAAGAGCACTCGTCAGGCGCTATGGTTATAAGCGATAACGAACTTATTTTCATCTTAAAAGGCATTGTGCTCAAACAGCTAAAATACCGCCTGCGTTATCCACAAAATAAAGTCTTTTGTGAATAATAAAAATTGCTAAAAAGCAGTGCCAGCAGTAGTTTTGGATGTACTTAGCATAATCGCATGGAAGCTACTTTAACCATAGACATTCAATCCCTTCACAGACTTTACGAGCAAGAGAAAAAAGAAAAGGAATCCTTGAAAGCCGAAGTGATGAAACTACAGCTTCAGTTGCACAAGCTTACCCAAATAGTCTTCGGCAGTAAGAGTGAACGCTTCACTGTAAATCCTGCCCAGCTTACCCTCGATATAAAAACAGACGAAGCTCCTGCGGTAACTCCTCTGTCGCAGGCAAAAAAAATAGAGTATGTAAAAACCGGCTCACCTAAGAAAAGATATCTTCCGGAACTCAGCGCTTACATGCAGCATCTGGATCATGTATATGAAACAAGAGAACCTGAAAACCTTCCGCCGGGTGCTGTAAAGATCGGAGAAGAACAGCATCCCGTTTTGGAACATACGCCGGGCAAAGTTTTTGTCCGCGTCATTATTATTCCAAAATATAAAGTGGCAGCAGCACCCGATAGCGATAAGACACAGATTATTGCAGCGCCCATTCCCCGAAGGCCGTTACCTAAATGTTTTGCGGGAGCAAGCCTGCTTGCACAAATGCTGATAGATAAATATTGCGATCATCTTCCCCTGTATCGCCAGATAAAAAGATTTGAGCGCAATGGGGTATCAATCCCTTACAATACTTATATAGAATGGACGGGCAAGGCCATTAAGCTCTTAAGCGTAATGGGCGATGCACTTTTAAAAGAGCTCTTGCAATCCGGATATATTCATGCAGATGAAACCGGGCTGAAAGTGCTGCTGGGTAAAGAGAGCAGCAAGGAAAGAAAAATCCATGACGGTTTTATTTGGAGTTATCATAGCAGTATTAAAAACCTGGTATATTTTGATTACCAGCCGGGGCGCGGTACTGAACATACCATTGGCATTTTAAGAAACTTTGAAGGCATTCTGCAAACAGATGGGTGGCATGTGTATGAAGGGGTGGCAGCCAAACAAAATAATATCATACAGATATGCTGTATGGCGCATGCAAGGCGCAAGTTTAACGATGCGATTCCTTATAATAAAGAGCTTGCTGAATATGCACTCACCAGGTTCCAGGCCATCTATGAAGTAGAACGACGATGTAAAGAAAAAAAATTAAGTCACCAGGAAACTGCTGAGGTTCGCCAGCGCGAAGCCGTTCCTATATTGAATGAATTGCACGAGTGGATGCTAGCCCAGTACAAAACACAATTGCCATCGGCACCTATCACAACAGCCCTCCGATACACGCTGGAACGGTGGGAGCGCCTGTGCTATTATACTACCGATGGAAAGCTTAACATAGACAACAATCCTGTTGAAAGAAGCATACGCCCCATAGCCCTGGGCAGAAAGAATTATATGTTTGCCGGAAGCCACAAAGCCGCCCAGCGCCTGGCTATGATATATAGCTTGCTGGGCACATGCAAACTCAATAACATAAATCCTTACGATTGGCTCACCGAGGTGCTGGCTAAAATAAGTGACTGGCCCATCAATAGAATACATGAACTCTTACCTCACCATTGGAAACATGCTAACAGCCGGGGAGTGTTACCCGAATAAATCTTTTCTATACATTAAATAAATCAGTTTTGATGTGCGTGGGTATCTCGGGGGTTAAC
>JBBRSV010000217.1:0-2998 GCA_038245055.1 Chitinophagales bacterium
AAAAGCCGGCGCCTCTATAGACAGGCTGAATGATCTTATCAGCGAATTACTGGATATAAGCAAAATAAAAAATGGAAAATTTGAACTGGATAAAACAGCATTTGATTTTAATAAAATGATTTCTGCTGCCATTGAGGGTGTACAAGTTGCTTCGCCTCTGCATCGCATTATAAAATCCGGTGAAATACCTGAACCTGTTACCGGCGATAAGGAAAGACTAAGGCAGGTGATTAGCAATTTACTGACAAACGCCATCAAATATTCCCCTCAGGCCGACAAAGTATTTGTAAATACGGTGCGTGAAAATGGAGAAGTAAAAGTTTCAGTAACAGATAACGGCATTGGTATTCGCCAGGAAAATATCAAAAAAATATTTGACCGCTACTTCCGTGAAGAACAACATGTCATCCATTTTCAGGGCCTGGGCATAGGCCTGCACATCTGTTATGAAATTATTCAACAGCATGGGGGCAATCTATGGGCAGAAAGCGAGCCTGGCAATGGAAGCACTTTTTATTTTACTATACCATTAAAGTAAGGAAATAAATATGCAAAAATGTATTTTAATTTACGATGATGACAAAGAAATATTGTTCCTCTGCAGTTTGATTTTACAAAAACAAAACTATAAGATTGAGACCCTTTCTGAATGTGACAATATTATTGAGGATATTAAAATCATCCGGCCTGACCTTATATTAATGGATCTTTGGATACCAAAAATGGGCGGTGAAGAAGCCATAAAGCAATTACGAAATAATTCACTGTCTAAAAATATTCCTGTGCTTCTTTTTTCGGCAAACGATGAGATAGAAAAAATAAGTAAAAGTTCATCTGCTAACGGCTATGTGCAAAAACCTTTTGATATACATACTTTTAAAAATGAAATTAAAAAATGGATTTGAGAGATTGTTCAATTAATGAGTGACCGATATTTTCTTGAAGTTTAAAATTGCCATTTCCGCACTAAAATAACTAAAGTAGCAAGCCCCCTTGATGCTCCGTCACTTTTGGTGAAAATAATCCTTATGGGGAACGTAATGTATATTTATAAACACAAAACGAAATACCGAATTTTTAATTTACAAATAAGTAGGCAGGATTTGTAAAATCAACTCTTTGGAAAATACAAGGTGGTTATTAATGAGAATTTTTTGAATAAGGGTTGATTTCACGGAAGGAATAATGCCGATTTATTTTTTTTCAACTTCTGGCACAGAATTGTATTTGTAAATAGTATTGTTAACTAAAAAACTATTATAATGAATGCAAATACCAATTCCATAGACAAAAAACAAACCTTACAAAACAAAGATTCAAAAATAGAAGATTCAATGCTTGAAGAATTTTTTGTTACTGAATTAAAACATACCTATTGGGCTGAGAAGCACCTGGTAGAAGCTTTACCTAAAATGGAAAAGGCTGCCACCACACAGGAATTGAAAAATGCTTTTGCCGAACACCTTCAGGCTACCAAAGGCCATGTAGAAAGGCTTGACAAAGTATTTGACATGCTTGGGATAAAAGCTGATGTAGAAAAATGCGCAGCTATGGCAGGTATTACTGATGAAGGAGAAGACATCATTAGCGACACCGAAAAAGGAACCGCCGCAAGAGATGTTGGATTAATTTTCGCAGGTCAGAAAGTGGAGCATTGTGAAATAGCAGCCTATGGAGGCCTCGCCCAATTGGCAAAAACTTTGTCGCATGATGATATAGCAAATTTGCTTGAACAAACTCTTTCGGAAGAAAAAGAAGCAGATGAGCTTTTATCCACCATCGCCGAAAAACATGTTAATTACGAAGCAGCGCAGAAAGAAGCTTAAAATTTAATGGACGATTCATCGGGGATAATCGCAGGCCAGGCAAAGCCTGGTTTTTTATATTTTGGAGAGATCTTTATTACTTTCATTATTTTACAGCCTCTCGCTTTTGAATCTCGCCTTTAAATATAAAAACTACACTTCAGTTAACAAACGTCAGGCTAATGGCCCGGTGGCTTTGGCTTCCTATACTACGGCCACACATCTCACCAAAACAATTGAAGAAAACCACTCTTGATAATGTGTTGCGGGCTTCTCCTTTATTCAATCCCGCATTAACGCGGTGCGCATAGAAGGTCAAAAAAATTTATTCAAGCAACCGCTTCCTGATTTTTTTGCCTCTCCATCTCTAAATCATACCTTGTCTGCAAGTTCATCCAAAATTCAGCGCTGGCACCAAATTCTTTTTCAAGATTCAGCGCCATTTGTGCGCTTACCCTTCTTTTGCCTTGCAGAACTTCATTTAAATGAGATTGCCTCATTCCAAGCCTGTTGGCGAAATCTGTTTGGGTAATTTTCCTTTCAAGCAGTTCTTCCCGTATCAGTTTGCCTGGGGGCGCTATAATATGCAATATCAATTCTTTCCCGTCATAGCCCATAATCTTATCCATGCTTACTTATTTATAATGATTAGATAGATTTTCAATAATAATAATTTCTTCAATAATAATGTCTCCACCTTGTGTTATCATAAATTCAAGACGATATTTTTTAGTTACCCGCATAGAATATAGTCCTAATTTATCACCTTTTAATCGCTCAAAATGAAAACTCTTAATTTTCCGGAAATCATTGGTATCCCTTGCATCACTAATATAAGCAATTAGACTTCTGTATTGTTCAACCACTTCCTTATTGAAGCCTTGCTTTCCCTTCTGTTTTCCTTCGGCCAAATCCTGTAGCCATTTTTTATTAAAAATAATCCTCATTTCGTGCTTTCTATTGCAAAATTAGGGAAAACTATTTAGTTATCCCAAAATTGGGATAACCCTGTAAACTTTGTTGCCAATTTTCAATACGGGTGGAAAGTAAAGGGCTATGAGGCTGATTACAAGTGGGTTTACTTATACGGTTTGGGATTTCTTAAAGCTTTTAATCCGTATTAAAGTTGAGAATAATGAGGCAAAATAGGACATTCAACAAGTCCCACTTAACATAAGAAAAATTATAGGCAA
>JBBRSV010000218.1:0-2284 GCA_038245055.1 Chitinophagales bacterium
ACCCCGTGAGTAAGGGATTTTCACCCTCTGGAAAAATGCACACTTAATGTTTGGCTCTTACGGAAAAATTAGTATTTTTGGAATTTTTCCAGAGCTTACACTAAGTGTGCGCACTGCTCATGCAGGGCGCACACACGCGGTATAAAACATTGGGGTTTAGGTGGTTATTCAAGCATTGTACCACGCATTAAGTTCGGTGTAACTGGACAGGATAGTAGCCCGCAATCCCCAACGATTTCATACCGCCACCGTTACCAACAAGCCAAAAAAAAATGACGACAATGCTGGTTTGATAAAATGAAATTTATAGATACTTTTGAAGTGTTTGTAAATTATTGTGTATGACTAAAGATACCGCCATAAAACTTTTTAATGATAAGCAGATTCGTACTCATTGGGATGATGAACAAGAAAAATGGTTCTTTTCAATTGTTGATGTAGTAGGAATTCTTAGTGAAAGCGTTGATCCACAATCTTATTGGCGAAAGTTAAAACAGCGATTAAAAGAGGAAGGTAATGAAACCGTGACGAATTGTCACGGTTTGAAAATGATGGCCGCTGATGGTAAGATGCGATTGACAGATGTTGCAGATGCTGAACAGCTTTTTAGATTGATTCAAAGTGTACCTTCACCTAAAGCCGAACCATTTAAGATTTGGCTTGCTAGAGTTGGTAGTGAACGAATTGATGAGATTGAGGATCCAGAAATTGGGATTGATAGATTAATGGAAACATATCTGCGTAAGGGCTATAGTAAAGAATGGATAAATCAGAGACTTAAGAGTATTGAGGTTCGAAAGGATCTTACAGATGAATGGGAAAAGAGAGGAGTTGAGAAAGGACAAGAATATGCAATACTTACGGATGAGATAACCAAGGCATGGAGTGGCTTTTCAACAAAACAATATAAAAATCTAAAAAATCTAAAAAAAGATAATCTGCGTGACCACATGACAAATCTTGAGTTGGTTTTAAATATGTTAGCAGAAGCCACAACTACTGAAATTTCAAAAGAAAAACACCCGAAATCATTTGATGATAGCAAACGAATTGCAAAACAAGGAGGAACGATTGCCGGGAATACAAGACGGGAAATTGAAGAAAAAACGGGAAAACGAGTTGTGACAAGTCAGAATGCTAAACAGCTTGATAAAAAGATTCCATCTAAACTTGATAAAGAATAGAACGACATTTACTATTGAATAAAAAAAGGCCTGTTGGTAACACGTTGTATACGTCAGTTTTGCAGTTAGTTTCGCATATATTGATAGTTTATACAAGCAAAACCGAACGCATACAACCACCGTTAGCTGTAATGGTAGAGTCACACACACAAAGGTAAAACTATGGCAAATATTGGAGAAGAAATTACAAGAAAACTAATTGAGATAGGAAACATCAAGCCAGGAATGAAAGTACTGGACTTAGGTTGTGGAGATGGAAATGTAACATTCCTTCTCTCAAATTATGTTGGAGTTGAAGGTATTGTTGTTGGTATTGATAGCAACGAATATGCAATTGAATGTGCAAAAAATAAATCACAAGAATATGGACTCTCTAATTTATATTTTCAAATTGTTGATATAACACGAGATTTCAAGATTAATTATTCTGATTTTGATGCAATAATTGTAAGACGAGTATTAATGTATTTGCCAAACTCGCAGAAAACAATCGAAAGTGCCATAAAATATTTGAAACCAAACGGACTTTTTTTGGTTCAAGAAAACAACATATCACAGACTCCAATTGGTTTGGATTCATTGCCGCTTCACAAAAAGATTAATGATTTAATAAAGAAAACTCTTGAACAAGAAAATATAAATTCTAATATGGGATTTGAGTTAAATTCAATCCTAACAAATACTGGACTAATAGTTGACAAGATATGGGCTGAAGCTGTATTAAGTACGCCAAATCAACAAACACCTTGGGCTTTTTTAGCGAAAGTTATGAAAGACCGTATGATAGCCCATAATGTAATAAATGATATTTCAGATTTGGAACTTGAAACTTTAGATGAGCGATTAACTAACGAGAGATTAGGGAGCAATATAACCTTTATAACTGATTTAGTTTTTTGTGCAGTTGCTAGGAAAGTATGAATTTTATGATAAAGATTATAAAATAAAAACCACTACAGCTAATAAATAGGGCTTCATGTGGTCGGCACGACCCAGCATGAAGCACCGGTTGAACTACATCCAAGGTAAGCTAGTTCGGTTATGCACTTATCGACGGTTTTATGGATCAGGATTGCTAAAAGTAGAGGTAAGAAATAGGG
>JBBRSV010000219.1:0-2219 GCA_038245055.1 Chitinophagales bacterium
AATTCAAAAGGGGTCTGGTCACACATAGATAGAGATTGAATCAGTACGATCTGAAAAATCACGCAATGAGGGTATTCTTTGTTTTGCGAAATCACTTGATGGTATGAATGTTACTTCACTCGAAAACTGATACGGAAGGATCTGTATCAACTGTTATTGTAAAATAATCGTCAATGCTGATTATTTATTTTACCAGCGATTCAGCTCAAAAATAGTATTGTTGAAAATTAAATAGTTACGATATGGTGGAAAATATTTATTTCCGGCTAATTTTATAGGGCGGGACCTGAAGGGGCTGAGCCCCAAGTTACTGGTTTTCAGTATGTTGTTCTCTCATTTTTTCTTTTTTTTGCCATAGGGGGTGAATGATTAACCTATGGCGTTTTTCATTGATACAAATATACACGTTATTTATTTGATATCCAAATATTTGACGTGTATTTTGCACATATTTTGGATATTTTTTGCGGGTTTTTTATATTGAGAGAACGAAGAAAAAAAACCACAGCAGCCCAGCACGGCAAAATCATCCTTTACCGGATCAAAAGCGTTATGACAAAACGCTTTCCAGAGCTACAAATAGAATTTAACAACCTGACTGACAAGCGAAAGCGCAAGGATTACTCCATGGCGGAGATCGTTATGGGTGGTTTGTTCATGTTCATCTTCAAGGAGACATCGCGTAATTCTTACGATAGCCACCGTGGCGATGTCATTTTTGCCAAGAACTATTATCGGCAGTTTAAACTTCGCCTGCCACACCCCGACGCAATTGACCAGGTAATGCGGGACCTGCCACCGAAATTTATCGAAGAGGTAAAAACCCACCTGGTGAGCAGCCTGTTTGAACAGAAAATACTTCGCAAGTTGCGTTTCCTGGGTAAGTACTATTTTATTGCCGTTGATGCTACCGGTGTTCAAACATTTGACAAAAGACATTGTGAGCAATGCCTGACGAAAACCTCCAAGACGGGTGTGGTTACCTATTTTCACTACGTATTGGAAGCTAAGCTGGTAACTTCATCGGGACATGCCATTTCCTTTGCCTCCGAGTTTATTGAGAACCGGGAGAAAGAGGAATTCGATAAACAAGACTGCGAGCAATCGGCATTCGCACGGCTTGCAGTAAAGATAAAACAACGCTATCCCCGGTTACCAATATGTATTCTGGCCGACGGGCTATATCCTAACGATACCATATTTGGTATCTGTCGCAAAAACGATTGGAGGTTCATCATTACCTTAAAAGAGGGTTGTTTGAAGACTTTCCACCAGGAGGCAGCATTACTGAAGGCTACAGCCAAAAGCCGTTCGGTTGCCAGGGCCGACAAAACGAGCAGGACAACCCTTGAATACAAATTTCTCAACCATATCGAGTATAAGAAGTATAACTATTCATGGGTGTCGTGCCTTGAAACCATGACCAACATCAAAGACAAGACTCAAAAAGTACGGCAATTCGTTTACATCACTGACATACCACAAACCCTTGAACTTGTAGTAAAAACAGCTGATTCTGGCCGGTTGAGGTGGAAAATAGAAAACGAAGGGTTTAATGCACAGAAGAATTTGGGCTATGGCTTAGAACACAAATACTCCCGGGTATCATACAATGCCATGCAAAATTATTACCAGCTGCTGCAAATTGCACACATGATCAATCAGTTTGTAGAAAAGTCAAAGGATTTTATTGAATTGCTAAAGAAATATTCTAAACAAACCATTAAAGCCTTGTGGAACGAATTGTCCGTCTTTATGAGAACAATTCCATATACCGTGGCTCAGTTAGAAGAATTCATATCCGGTTGACCCCAAAAACTACGGCGTGAAAACCGTTGCGGAAAATCCCCGTTCCCGAATCCTGGGCAAATAGAGACAGAAAAAGCGAAAGGAGGTAAGAAACAAAGACAAATTTTTGGACAAAAGAATGTTGGTGCGAACCGCCAACCGGATCGGCATGTCCCGAAATGAACGCAAAGCTTTAACCATAGAAAAAAAACTACAAGCCGAATCGCTGTATTTTACGGACATCTTTGCAAAGGTACGAAATTGTGTGCATATTTGCCTTCGGAATATCAGAAGGGAAACTCAAGGAATTCTAACCTATTCATGTTTTTAATACGAGAAGTATATATGCACTTTTCATCAGAAGTAATCCCTTTTTTATTTCTCCGATCTATTTTCATTTTTGATATTGAATAAAATTTACAATGAAGAAA
>JBBRSV010000220.1:0-2135 GCA_038245055.1 Chitinophagales bacterium
ATTGAAATCTAATGAAGAAACCATGCATATTCCGGTCATTATGTTTTCTGCTCACCCCGGCGCTGCCGCCACTATTGCAGAATACGGCGCTGATGATTTTATAGCCAAACCTTTTGATGTTACTAATCTTTTGAAAAAAGTAAATCACCAGCTTGAGCTATCAAAAAATTAAGTAAATCTCGATCTTATTTTTACCGGATTAATAAATCGCCCTGGCTAATTTTTATATTTTAATGTTTAGATTATAAAATTTTCTTACATAAGTCTTCGCAACTATACTTTCAACCATGTACATTTACCTGCGCATTAAAAACAAAAACGGGTAAGAATGAATTTTTCTCAAAATTCTTTTTTCAAATTAGTTAACCATCCTTTCAAATTCAGGCTGTTTCTTTTTTATAAATTACCCGCCGCTTTTTTTTCAGGAATAAAAGTTCAGGAGATAAAGGAGGATAAATGTGTTACATCTGTTCCTTATAAATGGCTCACTCAAAATCCTTTTCAGTCTACTTATTTTGCTTCGCTGGCAATGGCTGCGGAAATGAGCACGGGCATGTTGGCGCTTTGCAATGTTTATAAAAGAAATCCTACGGTTTCTATGCTTGTTACAAAAATGGAAGCGAATTATTTTAAAAAAGCAACCGGCACTATTTTTTTTACATGCTGCCAGGGAATTGAAATGTCTTCGGTGATAGAAGAATCAATAGAAACCGGCGATTCAAAAAGTATTGTTGCCAGGTCAATTGGTAAAAATAGTTCCAAGGATATTATCGCAGAGTTTTTATTCACATGGTCATTTAAGGCAAAGCTTGTTCAATCCAAAGTATAATTATTTTGAAATTTGATTTCATATCTTCATTTACATTGCTTAAATAAATTTCTTTCTTATGAAAATTGCATTTCACGGAGCTGCAAGAACTGTTACCGGTTCTAAGCACTTACTCACTTTAACCAACGGTAAAAAATATTTGCTTGATTGTGGAATGTTCCAGGGAATGGGAAAAGACACGGATGATCTCAATCGCGATTTTGGTTTTGTTTCTTCTGAAATTGATTATTTAATTCTTTCACATGCACATATCGATCATTGCGGCCTTATTCCAAAATTAGTGAAGGAAGGATTTAGCGGAAAAATTTTCGCCACAGATGCCACGAAAGATCTTTCAGCAATTCTTATGGCCGATAGCGCCGGCATCCAGGAGAATGATTTAAAATTTGAAAATAAAACAAGGGCTGCGCAAGGCAAACCTTATCTAATGCCGTTATACGGAATGGAAGATGCTGTAAAAGCTATGGATCATTTTGTCACGGTAAATTATGGGCAATGGTATAAAATTGATGAGAATGTTCAATTCATGTATCTCGATGCGGGCCATATTATTGGCAGCACAACCGTTCATTTAAAAATTAATGAAAATGGTAAAGAAACCCACATAACTTTCTCCGGCGATGTAGGAAGATACAGTGATATAATTTTAAGATCACCGGATGTTTTTCCACAGGCAGATTATATAATAATGGAATCAACTTATGGGAATAAACTTCATGATGAAGTAACAGGAACACCAGATGCACTCCTTGAATGGATTACAAAAACATGCCTGCAAAAAAAAGGAAAATTAATTATTCCTGCATTTAGTGTTGGGCGCACGCAGGAAATACTTTTTGCATTGAACCAGCTTGAAAACGAAAACAGGCTGCCGGAGGTAAAATATTTTGTAGATAGCCCGCTTAGTTTCGAAGCTACCCAGGTAATTAAAAGTTACCCGCAATATTTTAATAGCCGCATTCAAAAAATATTAATGAGCGATAAAGACCCCTTTGACTTTGCAGGGTTGCATTTTACCAAAAGCGTGGAAGAAAGTAAATCCCTTAATTATTTAAATGAGCCTTGTGTAATAATATCTGCCAGTGGCATGGCTGATGCAGGAAGAGTGAAACATCACATCAGTAACAACATAGAAAACAGCCGCAACTCAATTTTATTCTCAGGTTATTGTGAGCCTAATTCATTAGGAGGAAGATTAAAGTTGCATCCAAAAGAAGTAAGCATTTTTGGCCAGCCTCATGAAGTGCACGCCGATATTGGTGAAATAAAAAGCATGAGCGCTCACGGTGATTATAATGACCTGGGC
>JBBRSV010000221.1:0-2066 GCA_038245055.1 Chitinophagales bacterium
CTGGGTTGTCTTCACATGCTTATGGTTAAGCATTTTACTAATGATATAAATATCCTCACCCTTAGCCACCAGCTGGGTAGCATATGTATGGCGAAAGCAGTGAAAAGTAATTTTTTTTCTGATTCCCGCAACCTGGCACCATGTTCTTAATTTATCCCGCGTCCTTGTATAATTAAGATCGGGGAAAACAAGATCATCGCTATTTTTCTTTTCACCCAGCAAATCGACTGCTTGTTGGCTAATAAAATGTTTCACTGGTCTCCGTGGTTTAGGGTCGATGAAATAAAAATACCACGATTGCAGGTCATTTGAATATTCGAGTTCTTTCCATTTTAAGGACTGTATCGCACCAAAGCGAAGCCCTGTCAGAATCGCAAACATTGAAGCACGGTACACCGTATCATCTTCAATTTTAGTTTGCTTCAACTTATCAATTTCTTCATCAGTTAAGTATTGCCTTGCCACCTCGACATTCGAAATCCTTTCAACCTTTAAGGTGGGATTACTGGTAAGGTAGCCCTGGATAAAAGCTTTCTCAACGATATTACAAAACTTATCATAATAAGATGAAGCTGAATTCCTCTCCAGGGTTAGCGTTTTAGAACGGAGCGAATTAGTGGTCAGTAAATAATCCTTGAACTTTTCCAGGAAGAACTCGTCAATCTCGCGGAATTTCACGTGCTCGCCCGCTAAGCGTTTCAGAAATTTCAAAGCACTATAAAAATGTTCCACGCCCTTCCCTGATCTTTCTTTACCCAGAACGTAATCTCTTGCAAAAATGGAAAAATCACCTTCCAATACATCTTTATTAAACAGGTTATTTTCATCAAGCATTAATGACTTCATTCTTTTCAGAAATATTTTCTCCGCGATCTCCCGGTTTAATTCGTTCTGCTTTTTCTCGAAGGGTGTTGTTGGCTCCGGGGTAATAAATAATTTTAAAAATTCCCGACGCGTATGAATTTTCTTTTGAGGATTCCAGACCGGTGGGTAATAGTCAATGTACAAACTGATCATGCCACTTTTCAGCGGTTTTTCTCTTAGTTTTCCTCTCATACATTACTATATTTAGAAGTGAGATAATCCATAACATTAGCCGTTTTAAATAATAACTTTTTACCAATCTTTACCTTCGGAAATTCCGGATCTTTCATCAGCCGGAAGATTGTTCGCTCGCTTAATCCGACCTTAGCAGCTAAATCATTTATACTTACCAGCTCCTTATTACCAAAACCACTTAGTAACGGGTTAACTGTATGTAATTTGGTTTGGGATAATTGTTGCTCAGTGTCGATGTGAGACAGTTCCATTTTATATTCCTTTTGTCGCCTTTTGTAGTTGGCTTTCGCACACTTATCGGAACAAAATTTTGTTACAGTAGTTTTTGCTGTAAATATTATATTACAATGCTGACAAATCTTTTTTATGCGAATATTGCTGCTCATTAAAAATGTTTGAATGCCAGCAACTGCCTCACAGTGTCCCATGCTGACTGATGCTGACTGATACTGCCATGTTCTCTCATTTCTCCTAGCTGATTTGGACCTCACAGAATTACACAAGAAAGGTACAAAAATAATCCACAAAAAAATATAAAAAAAGTAAACTTAGATAAATCGCCTGAAACATAGTACTGACAATCAATTCAGAAGATAAGGTGAAGTAAAATGGAGCTAAGTGAAGAACAGCGCCTACTTGCCGATACAGAATTTACTAAAGATGTAATCAAGCATATCGTCGTTGGAAATCTGCCCGGTTATCTCTCCCAGATAATGAAGACACCTCCTTATATCTAACGATAAAAAATCGCCGGTAATTCTATTTTCAATGCCTTTTCTTATTTCATTTAAGGAGGCTTGAACTTCGCTTAATGCACTGTAATGACGAGCATTTGTCAAAATTATATTTTCAGAAAGCACACTTTCGTCAACAACAGTATTATATAATTTCTCCCTAAGCAATTCTATTCCGGAATTTAATTTCGCCGAAATAAATATTGTTTCAGGAAACCGTTCTTTTTTATTTTTTATCGCGGCTGCATTGGCACAATCCGTTTTATTCGCGAC
>JBBRSV010000222.1:0-1854 GCA_038245055.1 Chitinophagales bacterium
CTAAACTATACTTAAAAGATTTAATTTCTTTAAAACTTAGGTGGAAGTCGTTGATGTGGGCTTAGTTAAGAGGTGGAATACCGACGAAGGCTGCAGTACAGTACTGCTTATGGCAATATGGCGTGCGTTAGTGCTATTTTTTTAAGTCGTTATTAAAGCCACCTTCTCACTTTTAATTTGTAATTAATGTAGTCTTGTCCAAACCTGCGATTAAGATATTTCTCTTCACGATTAATTATATATTCCTGAACAATCAACAAAAGTATGGGGAACAAAATAATGTTCCACCAATTACCAATGAAACAGGTAATTCCAAGATAAACGATCGCAAGCCCAACATACATTGGATTTCGGGAAATGTTGTAAATGCCTTTTGTTTGAAGTGAAGAAGCAGGCCTTATTAGTATTAGCGTGTTTTTGCTCTGAAAAAATTTTCGCAGACTTGTTACAAGAAAAAATAATGAAATAACGAGCAGCGATATTCCAATTATCCTGGTTATTTGCAAATGAAATACAAAATCGTTAATTGAAATCCTCTTTTGTAAGAATAGGGCAAATAAAAAAATCAGCAGATAAAACAGAGGTGGTGGAATTGGGTGCATTTCAAATTGTCGCGATGATAATTGTAAATTTAGGGAACTAAAACCCATCAACATGACAAAAGAACAATTGATAGCATCAGTAAGCGCTCATTATGAAGAACTGAATGCTTTAAATAAGATTGATAATTTTTATGATTATGAAAATGACTTTGTGAAGCTTTGGTTTAAGATGGGTAAAGAGGTTTTAGAAAAAAATATCAGTACACTTTCTGGAGACAGGAGAAAAAAAAACTTTAACCGTTTTGGGAGAGCTGACGATAGCCAAAAGCCATCCCTTTAGCGAAGCTGTAAATGGGTTTCAGATAAGCCCGCGAATGCAACAGTTGATGACCTATTGCGGACAGTTGGATAGTTACGAAAAAAGTAATGAAGTACTTAAAGAAATGCTACAGATAGAAGTAAGCGAAACACAGATTTACCGGGTAACGGATTTTTATGGCAAAGCAGTATCTGGTACCGTAAATGAAGATGCGGTATTGAGCGCAGTCAAATCAGATGAAGCGATGTACGTAGAAGCAGATGGCTCTATGATACTTACACGTGAAGAAGGTTGGAGTGAAGTAAAAGTGGGCAGGATTTTTAAAAGTAGCGATTGCCTTCATGCCGAAGGAAAACAAGGCTGGATAAGCCATTCGCAATATACAGCTCATTTAGGCAGCCATAAGGAATTTACAAAAACCATGGACTCTTTGATAGATAAATATGGCAACCTGGGCAAACGATTAGTGTTTATTTCGGATGGGGCTACATGGATAAAAAATTGGACAGAAGATGCTTTCCCTGAAGCAGTTTCCATTTTAGATTACTATCATGTTTGTGAGCATTTGCATGAATTTTCAAGGAGTGTTTTTATTGATAAGGCGAAAGAAAAGTCATGGACGGATAAACAAAAACAATGGTTATTAAAAGGCAAAGTAAAAACAGTAATAAGCAACATAAAAAGGATAGGAAAAGATAGTGAAATCGCCAATCAATTAATAAGCTATTACAGTAAAAATAAAGAGAGGATGAACTATCAGGAATATGTAAAAATCGGATGTGGGATCATTGGATCGGGAGCAATCGAATCCGCTCATAGAACAGTGGTGCAAAAACGAATGAAACAATCCGGACAAAGATGGAGTTGGAAGGGAGCCCAGCATATGCTTAACTTGAGAGTAGTGAGAAAAAATAATGATTGGAATAAAATTATTGAATTAGCGAAAACTCCTTTCAAGGCTGCTGCTTGAAAGCGACAATTTGAAATGCACCC
>JBBRSV010000223.1:0-1744 GCA_038245055.1 Chitinophagales bacterium
GATTCGTTTATCGGGTAACCAAATAAATCACAGAACAATAGTTGTATCTTTTTAAATGGAAGCTTATAATGTACGTTTAGCAATACAACAAAAGCTTTTACCCTGTTCCCGTATTGTACCGGTGCATTTACCCCTTCCGGGTGGGGTGTCATAAATCGCAAATAATACAAATAATAGTTCGTTCCATTAAATAAGTTTTATATCTTTACATGATTAAAATATATGACTTATGGCAGGGGTAAAAACAATGCTTAGTAATGATTGGAAAGTACGCGCTATGGATCGCAGGGTTGAGAACAAAGCACTCAAGAAAAGGATAAAAGAGTTGATAACCAGCAGAGATGGTTGGCGCAAGAAGGCAATTGATGCTAAAAATGAAAACATTGAGTTGGTCACAAAACTCAATGCAGTAAAAAAAAAGATAAATCAGATAAACGAGATGTAAAGAAAGACAAGCCCAAAAGCTCGCACTTTTGCACCGTCATCATAAAGCTATTTATTTCTGCCAAAGTTAAGACTTCGGCCAGCTTCCGCAGTATGAGCAGTATATTCGGGGTATTTAGCTTCTGTCTGGAATTAGAACGTAGTGCACCTTCATATTCTTCGGGTTTGTTATGGGTGAAAAAAGTTGGCTATTATTGTCTGAATCAACCAAAAACCAAAGCCGATGATTGGATACTAATTTTAGATGAAAGTATCGGTATCGGACAAGAAAAGCTATTGGTTGTTTTGGGTATCAGGGCAAGTCAAATTGAGTTCAACCGCCCGTTACGGATCCAGGATATGGAACCGCTCATTATAAGATCGAGAAAGAAATGGACAGGGGAAGATATTTCAAAAGAGTTAGAGACAAGTAAAGCATTGGTAGGTAAAGTATTATATGCTACAACCGATGGAAGTAGCACATTAAAAAAAGCATTACGGTTATCTGAGATAGACCACGTATATGATGTTACCCATGCCATAGCGATCATGTTGGAAAAGCTTTATAAAAAAGATGCCTGTTTTATTGAATTTACCAATCAGATGGGACAAATGAGGCTCAAGCTTTGTTGCAGTAAATATGCACATATAATACCCCCGAACCAGCGTTCAAAATCAAGGTTTTTGAATATTGACATACTAACGGGTTGGAGCATGAAGGTATTGGCGGCATTAAAGAAAGATGGTTTAACCAAAGAAGAAAAAGAACTGTTGCAATGGGTAGCTGACAAGAAATCTTTTATAGAGGAGATGAGTCAAATTATTGAGATAATCGAAGAAGTATCTATTATTCTTAAAAACAACGGATTAAGCAAGGATACAAAAAGGAAATGTCTCCAGATATTAAAAAAATGCAAGAAAACGCCAAGGCAGAAACAATTTAAAGATTTGTTTAAAGATTACCTGAATACAAATGCAACACAGATAAAGAAACAGTCAAAAACGATCATGTGTTCTTCCGATATAGTTGAACCTAAATTGAGCGATTCATAATTTCAGGTGGCCCCTTTTGCCACTTTTATGAAATTTTTGAAACTTTCAAGGGAATTGATCGCTGATTTTCGGGTTTAGTATAGCTTTCGTGCATCCAATAGCAAGGAACCCACTTTATTATGTAAATATATCAAGCTTTGGGACGCATCATTTTCGTCGCAGTTTAAACTGCGACAGTAATCTTTCCAATTTTCTCTCTACGCCAACTGAATCACTGGTGGCGACTGGCATTTTTCCCATAGCTGGTCAATTTTTATTGTTGCATGAA